>JAZNWI010000182.1:0-2331 GCA_045593305.1 Clostridia bacterium
GCGGAAGCTCCGGGAACAAACCGTCTTGAAATCGCTTGCGATAGGGGACAGCTCATAATTGAAAATAATAATAAGATGACATTCAGACGAACTGTTGTTCCTGAACCGGAATTTAACAAAACTAATACAAAGCCTTTTGGAATGCCGGAAGTCTGGAACTGCGAAATACCTGTGGATGCAACAGGGGGAGAACAGCACGTTGGAATTATCAAGAACTTTGCAGACAGTATTCTTAATGGAAAAGAACTTTTGGCAAAAGGTGAAGAGGGAATCTTCGGTCTTACAATTTCAAATGCGATGCACTTATCCGCATGGACCGGTGAAGTTATTGATTTAAACAACTTCCCTGATGACAAGTTCTATGAGCTTTTACAGGAAAGAATTGAAAAATCAACAGTAGTTAAGAATGTAAGAAAAGTAGTTGCCGATACAACAGGCACATATTGATAGGAGATGGCTATGGATAAGCGAATTGGTGCACAACTCTTTACATTAAGAGACCACTTAAAGACCATTGAAGATTTTGATGCGACTTGCAAAAGGGTTGCAGAAATGGGATATAAAACTGTACAGATTTCTGGAACACCCCTTGGTGCTAAAGAAATGCGCGAGGTTTTAGATAAATATGGACTTATCTGCCTTACAACCCACAGAAGTGCAGACGACTTTATAAACAAAATTGACGAAGTTATTGAATATAACAAAAGTTTAGGCTGCGATCTTTGCGGCATGGGTATTATGCCAATCGAGGCGGCAAAAAGCAAAGCAGAGCTTGACAAGTTTATTGCTGATATGAATAAGGTTTGTGAAAGACTAAAGGCGGAAGAAATGTATTTTGGATACCATAACCACGGCTTTGAGTTCGTAAAGCTTGATGGAAAGCTTATTTATGACAGGCTTATAGAGGAAACTGACCCAGAAGTTTTCAACTTTATTGTGGACACCTATTGGGTGCAGTATGGCGGACTTAACCCTGCAAAACTAATAGAGAAGCTTGGTAAGCGTGCTATGGCAATTCATTTTAAGGACTTCGGCGTTGAGATTCAGGAAAGAACTGTGCCTGTTATCAAAGAAGTTGGTGAGGGAAATCTTTGTTGGGAAGAAATTATTGAAGCTTGTGAAAAAGCGGGAAGCAGATGGGCACTTGTTGAGCAGGACTCAAATTGGCAGGATAACGACCCATTCCTATCAATGAAAATGAGCTATGATTTCCTATGCGAAAAGGGTTTTAACTAAGGGGACTTAAATAAATGAAAAACATATGTATTGTAGGATATGGCGCTATTGGCCCTATTCATGCGAAGGCTTTGGAAAATATAGAAACTGTCAGATTTTATGCAGTTTGCGATATTGACCCGAAAAAGATAGAGAAATGCCAGAAGGAATATAATGTAAAGGCATACCTTGATTTTGACGAAATGCTTTTGGACCCTGAAATTGACTGCGTTCATATCTGCACGCCGCATTATTTACATTTTGAAATGATAAAAAAGGCACTAAAAAGCGGAAAAGGCGTGGTCTGCGAAAAACCTGTAACAATGACTTTGGCGGAATATGATGCGCTTTTGGAACTTGACGGAGCGGATAAGGTTTGCGTGGTGCTTCAGAATCGATTCAATCCTTGTGCAAAGAAATTTAAGGAGCTTGCCGAAAGCGGAAGAATGGGACAGCTTAAAACTGCCCGTGCCGTTGTTACCTGGGATAGAGATGCGGACTACTATAACCGGGAAGCTTGGCGTGGGAGGTGGGCAACCGAGGGTGGCGGTGTACTTATAAATCAGGCAGTTCATACCCTTGATTATTTCAGCTATATTTTAGGCGGTGTAAAAAGCGTAAAGGCTCAGATGTCAAATTTTACATTGGAAAATGTAATTGAAGTTGAGGACACTATGTCTGCATCACTTGTACTAAAAAACGGTCAGAAGGCGGTTATGTTTGCTACAAATGCATACGGTGTAACAAAACTACCTGAATTTGAAGCGGTTTTTGAAAATGGTATTATAAAGTATGAAAATGCCACATTGTATGTGGACGGAAACCCTGTCTGCACTGACAAAACGGTAAATGGCGAAAAGTCATACTGGGGAATAGGACATAAGGCCCTGTTTAAAAGCTACTATGAAAAGAACGAGTATTTTTCACCAACTGATATAAAGGACACTATGCACACGCTTTTTGCAATCTACGAAAGCGCAAAAAATGATGGATGCGAAATTTTGGTAAAATAAAAGCAGAAACAAAAGTTTCTGCTTTTTTGATATTAAAACATCACTTTTATTCTTTTTTTTGTATTTTTTGTGTTTTTTTTCTATATTTTATAGACTTTTAAAA
>JAZNWI010000183.1:0-1528 GCA_045593305.1 Clostridia bacterium
GAATCCGTGTTGCCCCGAGGACCAAGCAGATTGAGAGTAATGTGAACATCTCTGTCACCGATGACAGTACGGACTGCAGCCATTACTCTTTCCATTTTTGCTTCGTCATATTCGACCTCGCCTTTACTGTTGAAGGTGGCACATTCGAAAATGATAAGGTCAGTTATAATGTCGAAATCCTCTGAGTTAAGGTCGGCTGCAGAATGAACGCTGTCACCTCTTATATAGGATGTTACTTTGAATTTTTCCACTTTACCTTCAAACCTGAAGGGACGGGTAAAAAAAGCAATAACAGAGGTGAAAAAACGAAGTATTATCTGAATAATTGCCACCATAAATTTATCTCCTGTTTATTTGTTTTCCCAATTTATAACAAGTTCATCACCAAGCGACGAACCGTTATTGGTGGGATACCACTTTTTGCCGAGAGTCATATCACTTTCATTACCTGACATATTGACCTCAAGCAATGATGTACAACTGTAAAAAGCATAATCGTCAATTCTTGTTACACTTGCAGGAACAGTAACTTCCTTCAGCGATGAACAAAAACCAAAGGCATCTTTACCGATTGTTTCAAGTCCGTCAGGCAAAATGATTTCTTTGAGGTCGCATAAGAAGAAGGCTTTTTCTTCTATTGTTTTAATTGTGGACGGAAGTTTAATTCCCTTAAGATCCGAACACTTATAAAATGCCTTGGAGCGAATTGTTTCTACACCTTCGGGTATCTCATAAGAAACAGATTTAACTTCGTTACCGTTTTCATCCTTATCGGTAACCACGCCTCTTTGCGGAGGGTAGAAAAGAATTACTTTCATATCCTTGGTGTAAACAACACCGTCAACATCGCAGATATACGGATTGTTATCGTCAACTTCTATTTTTGTCACTTTTTTGCTGTTGCCGAAAGCCCAGTCTGAAATCTCTTTGACATTTTTACCTATTGTAATCTCTGTTACATATTCAAGGTTTGTGGCAGAAAAATCTGCAATTTTTGTTACGGGTACACCTTCATATTCATCAGGGATAACTATTTTGGTAACAATCGTTTTGTTGGGTACTTTTGTTACGGTTGCTTCACCGTTTTCAATTTTATATGTAATGTCTGTGTTGCCGACAAAAAGGGTATCGAGGCTGACTTCTCCGCAGGCAGAAAAACTGAAGCACAAAACCAACGTAAGAAGTAAAACAGTTATTATTCTTTTCATTGTGCCACCTCCACATTTTCTGTTTCATTTTCAGAAGCATCACTGCTTTTGGATTCTTCAAGCCGCTTTTGCAGTTCATCAACACACATATTGTACTTTTCTTTTGTCAGATCATAGAAGAAAAACGGGATTGTGCAAAGCAAAAGACTTGCAATGTTAAACCATATATGTATACCGCAAACCTTATTGAATATTTCTGTATCATAAAATATATTCCAGTCAGCTGCATAGCCTGCTTTTTCAAGAATCCACGGAGCAAGATAGCCCAGAGCAAGGTTAAGCGGATTTGTAAGCCAGGAAAATACACCGGAAACTGAGTC
>JAZNWI010000184.1:0-2262 GCA_045593305.1 Clostridia bacterium
CAAATCTTTAGAGCTTATTAAGAAGGATATTAATGTTGTTCTTGACTGGGGCTTCTGGACAAAAGCAGAACGAAAGTCTGCAAAAGGATTTTATAAGTCCCGTAATATCGAATGTGAGCTTCATTACATTGACATCAGCGACGAAACTTGGAAGGCACGCTTGAAGAAAAGAAACATTGAGGTCTTATCCGAAACAACAAGTGCCTATTATATAGATGATAACCTTGCTGAAAAATTTGTTTCAATATTTGAGGCACCGAGCGAAGATGAAATTGATGTTGTTTATCAGGGAGATTAAAGATGAATATTAAAATACGAAAAGCCCGAAATGGCGACGAAAAAACACTTGCATTTATTCAGACAGAATCGTGGAAGTCTGCATTTGCCGATATTATATCTACTGATGATTTAAAGAAATACACAGATATAGAAAAAGCTGAAACGATGTATGAGAATGTCCTGAAATCTCGCTATGCAGAAATATCAATTCTTGAAATTGACGAAAAGCCTCATTGTATTGCTGCTTGGAGCAAAGCAAGAAATCCCGAATTTTCAGATAGTGCAGAACTGATTTGCATTCATAGTTTGTGTGATAACTGGGGTAAAGGTTATGGCACAATGATGATAAATCATATCCTCGATGAAATTAAAAATTCAGGATATAACAGTGTGGTGCTTTGGGTGTTTGAAAAGAATACTCGTGCCCGTAGTTTTTACGAAAAGCACGGATTTGAACTTACAGATAATACTCAGATATCATATGATGCGGTTGAAGTTATGTATCGTAAAGAGCTATGTCGAATTTAGTTTAAACCATTCTTTACATATACACACCTCAAATTAAAATGATACAATGGAACAAAAGGAGGCATAACTATGAAACCGACTAAAAAATTACCTTTATTCTCCATTACGGGTGCCTCGTGTGCAGGCAAAACAACTGTTTGTAACGAGCTTTTTAAAAATGAAACAGACTATATTGTCCTTGAAAGTGACATAACCTGGAACGATGTATATAACACCCCCGAAGATGATTACAGAGCATATCGCAGAATGTGGATGAAGCTATGTGCGAATATTTCACAAATTGGTAAGCCTTGTGTTGTTTGCGGAGCGTGTACACCGAAACAGTTTGAAAATCTGCCCGAAAGAGAATTATTTTCTGATACACATTATCTTGCTATAGTTTGCGATGATGAAACTATGATGCACAGAATGACAGTCGGCAGAAAAGTTACCGATGAAAATTGGATTGCTTCTTCTATTCAGTTCAATAATTGGCTGAAAGAAAATCACGATAAAACCGAACCTAATATTGATTTGCTTGACACCTCAAACCTCACTCCCGAGCAAGCATCAGAATATGTTGACAGGTGGATAAAATCCAAACTCACAAAGGATTGAAAACAATGAATTATGAAAATGCCGCCGATATATTACCGGAGGATTTGCTCAAACGAGTGCAGAAATTTGCTGCAGGCAAACTGATTTATGTGCCTGAAATTATAGGTAAACGCTCTTGGGGTGAAACTTCGGGATACAAGCGGTATCTTGTAAAACGAAACCAAGAGATAAAAGAAAAATTTATATCAGGCTCTACTATTGAAAATCTTGCTGATGAATACAACCTTTCTGTTGAATCAATTAAAAAAATTGTTTACACCAAGAGCGAAAATAAAGAACTGACATATAAGTGTTCTTTATCATCAGCAAAAGAATTCTCCGAAGCAGGAAAACTTGAAGATTGGGTCCATTCATTTTTACTTTCGGATGGTCACAATAAAGCCTTTTCGGACGGATTGAAACTCTTCAATAGATATTATTTAGGACCATTTACAATGCCGTTGTCTTTATTTTCCCGTTGTTGCGGTCCTGAAGATAATATGAAATATCAAGTCAATGCAGAGTGGTTTGAAAAAAGAGTGCAATCATTAAAGAAAACACTTCAAGAAAATGACGATATGCCACCGTTGATAGTGCATTTCGTTGACCACGGCTTTGAACTCTGTGACGGCAACCACCGCTTTGAAGCACTTACCCAACTCGGCGTAAAAGAATATCCTATTATTGTTTGGATAACAGAAAAAGATGAGTATGATGAGTACGCAAAAAAATATTTGCATTGAATGTAGGGCAGAGGCTTGCCTCTGCCGTTTTTTATCATTCTAACGGCGATGCGTAGGGAACAGTCTTGACTGTTCCGTTATGTGCTGAAAAACAGATAATAAATAATAGTAGGGGTCGGCGATTTTCGACGACCCG
>JAZNWI010000185.1:0-1567 GCA_045593305.1 Clostridia bacterium
GGTAAATTTGAATTTGACAAAGGAGTGTTTTAATGAGAAAGTTCATAACTTTAATAGCCACTATGATGCTTTCGGCATCAACCGTACTGTGCGGCAGGGCATATGATTGCAGAAAAACGATTACCTCAATTGAAACTATGACACTTACTTTGCAAGGAATGAGATTCTGTAATGTGTATGAAATCACAAACGAAGACGGGAAAACAGAACTCAGGCGTTTCAGAAAAGTATATTCAAATGGAGCAGATACGCTTGAGCTGGAGACAAGTGCTGTTTGTGACATTGCAGATTTTATTGAACTTATGAATACCTGTGGTGTAATCTGCTGGGACGGATTTCACGGCAAGCACCCGAAAAATGTGAAGGACGGGATAATGTTTGACTTCAGGGCTACCGTAAATAACGGACAGGAAATATACGCCGATGGCTCTGAAAATTTTCCCAAAGGTTACCATGATTTTGTGCGTGAGCTCAATAAAATACTTGCAGATCATGAAGATAACTGATTGATAAATTTCAATAGGTCATATTCTCGAAAGTAAAGATATTTAAAATAGTACAAATATTTCGGTGAGTCTCCGGTATCTTTGACTGCATTGATTTCTGCCATCAGTGTAGCCGGTAACAAATTGAACTGTTACAGTTTTATGGCATATTATACTATAAAAATATATATTTCCCCTGAAAATTGATTTTTAAGCTGATTATTACCCCTGTATATATAAAACATTACACTTAGGTGTAATGTTTTTTTTGTACAGGGCGTGATACACTGAAAATATAAAATGGCAAAATAGTCAAATCAATCCGACAAATACAGAATTGGAGGAGTTTGCCCAATGAAAAAAACAGGATTTATTATATTGTCTGCTGTTATTGCAGTCAGCTTGTGCGGGTGCAGCAGTTCCCCGGTGAAAACGCCTGATTTTGAATGTGAACAGGCCTACAGACCTGCCCTTGAAGATTTGCGCGCCGCCATTGTATCTCCGGAAGAAACGGAAAATCTTTATGACGGATTTGACAGCGTACGCGAGGCTGCAGCAGAACTGGGCGCTGTGGCAGAGGACACAATCGGTTACGTTTTCAATGATACGGACAAAGACGGCAAGGAAGAGCTTTTTATCGGCTGTTTTGAAACCGACGGCTCTGCCGATGTGAATAATGAAATTTATGCTGCATTCAGTCACGACGGTGACGACCTTATCCCTCTTTTTGAAAAACAAAAACGCAATACTTTTGCTTTGACCGATACAGGCACATTTTATTTTTACGGTTCAGACGGAGCAGATTTCCATATCATTGCGGAATATGCACTTACCGAAGATGAAGGCCTTGTGTGCAAAGACTTTTATTTCACCTATCCAAAAGACGGAAATATCGATGAGTTCGCCTATTACCACAACACAAGCGGCCAATGGGACCCTGCAGTTTCAGAAGAAATGGATATAACCCCCGAGGCATTTGAAGAAATCCGCAAAAATCTTGCTGAAAGAACAGCAGTTCTTGATGATGTAAAGCTTTCCGAAATGGGAAAATGACAGGGCTGTTGATTCTGACAAAGCAAAAC
>JAZNWI010000186.1:0-37421 GCA_045593305.1 Clostridia bacterium
TATGTTGAAATGTTTGAAAAGGAAAATCTTGATGCGGTACATATTTGTCTTCCGCACTATATCCACACAAATGTTGCCGAGGTTGCATTCAACTACGGCATACATGTGCTTTCGGAAAAGCCTATGGATGTAAGCTATGAAAAGGCAGAACATGCGGTTAAAATGGCAAAGGAAAAGGGAGTTTTATATGGAATAATTTTCCAGTGCCGTTACAATAACTCTGCAAGACTTGTAAAGGATGCGGTGGAATCAGGAAGACTTGGAAAGGTGCTTTCTGCTTCGTCAACTCTTACATGGTCACGCTCTGATGAGTATTATTCAAACAGTGATTGGAAAGGTACCTGGGATAAGGAAGGCGGCGGCGTTATCATTGACCAGGCTATCCACTCAATCGACCTTGCAAACTGGATTATTGATTCACCTGTAAAATCTGTCAGCGTTTCTATGGCAAACAGAGGACACGAAATTGTGGAAGTTGAAGACAGCGCAGACGGACTTATCACTTATGAAAACGGCACAAAATACGGTTTTTATTGCATGAATAACTACGCAACTGACGAGCCTATTGAAATCAAGCTTTGTTGCGAAAAGGGAAAAGTTGTGTTTGGCTATGACGATGCCTATATTTACTATAATGATGGCACAACAGAAGAAGCACATCAGGACGATAATATAGATAATGGAATGGGCGGTATGACCTATTGGGGATTCCAGCACATTCGCCAAATTGAGCAGTTCTATAAAGCAGTAAGAGGAGAAGAACCACTCGAAATAAGCGGTGAAGAGGCTCTTAAGACTCACAAGCTTATTATGATGCTGTACGATGACGGTAAAATGAGACCGTAAAATGGGATATAAGAAAAAGATGCAGAATAATCTGCATCTTTTTTTGGTATTTAAACAATGCAATTATATGTAACTTTCAAAGTCTAAATCGTACTTATTAAAAACATCTTGAATTCTTTTTAGTTTTGTGTTTTCGCTGAGAGTTTTTTTGGAGATTATTTTTTGTATGTCAAGAAGTGCCACAGTGGCTTCAGAATGTATGAGTGCATCTGTTGCCGGTTCTAAATGTTTGACATAGTCTACCACTATTTTATAAAGGTCTTCGTCAATTGAGTCTTTTAGTACTTTTGAAAAAAGTCCTGCTGTAAGTTTTTCCATAGTAAAACCTCCGGAATTAAAAAATGTGTAGCCGAAGCTACACATAAAAACGCATAGCTCCTAACTTGCAAGTAATAATTTTAAGCAGCGAAAACCACACACCCAAAACGGAGCCTGCATTTTTTACAGGTTAATAGGGTATGTAGTAAACACTAGTCTTAAATTATTACTTGCAATAATTATGATACCACAGGTTTTGAAAAAATACAATATTATTTTAATATTTTTTGAGTTCTGTAATAAGCAACAAAAAAGCACCCACGAATGTGAGTGCTTTTGATTTCGATAATAAAATTATCTCTTTGAGAACTGTGGTGCACGACGAGCGCCCTTCAAGCCGTACTTCTTTCTTTCCTTCATTCTTGAATCACGAGTTAAGAAGCCTGCTGCCTTAAGATCAGCTCTGTATGCGTCTGTATCAACTTCAAGAAGTGCTCTTGCGATACCGTGACGAATAGCTCCTGCCTGACCTGTAAATCCGCCGCCTTCAACATTTACTAAAACATCAAACTTAGCTTCTGTCTTTGTTAGAGCAAGTGGCTGACGAACGATAAGCTTTAGTGTTTCAAGACCAAAGTATTCGTCAATGTCTCTTTTATTGATTGTAATTTTACCGTTACCAGGTACAAGTCTTACTCTTGCAACAGAAGACTTTCTTCTACCTGTACCGAAATACTGTTCTTTAGCCATTTCAAAAATCCTCCTTACTTAATTTCCTGTGTCCAAGCTTCAGGCTTCTGAGCTTGATGCTCATGCTCTGAGCCCTTGTAAACACGAAGTCTTGTAAGAGCTGTTCTTCCGATTGTGTTGTTTGGAAGCATACCCTTAACTGCGTACATAACAGCCTTTTCAGGATTTTCTGCCATAAGCTTATTGTAGTGAATTTCCTTAATTCCGCCTACCCAGCCTGTGTGATAGTAACGAACCTTCTGGTTTAGCTTGTTACCTGTCAAAACAACCTGCTCTGCGTTTAGGATAATTACATGATCGCCACAGTCAACATGTGGTGTGAATGTAGGTAAGTGCTTACCTCTTAAGATACTTGCTGCAGTTGCTGCCACTCTACCAAGTGACTTACCTGCTGCATCAATGATATACCATTTTCTTTCAACCTGTTCTGGTTTCTGCATATAGCTGCTCATTGAATTTACCTCCTTAATATAACGATTAAACTCATGTCCGCACCTATCGGGCACGAACCAACATTTGCTATTGTACTACAAGCTAAAAATAAAGTCAACACTTTTTTAAAAATTTTTTAAAATACAATTTTAATTCTTTAAAATGCTTTGTTTTTCTTTGATTTTCTTCGTTTTTCTCAATCTCTATTTCAAAATTATATCCAAAATTTCTGACGGATGGCTTACAATATGGTCAGCTCCTGCGCCTTTTAGTTCGGCTCTATCGCGAAATCCCCAAAGGACACCAATGGATTCAATCCCTGCATTTTTGCCGGTTGAAATATCCACATAAGTGTCGCCGATGAAAAAGCATTCTTCTGATGTAATGCCAAGCTCTTCTAAAATCAAAAATACTCCGGCTGGGTCAGGCTTTACCGGAACGCCCGGTTTTTGCCCTGCAATAATATCAAAGCGGTCACCAAAGAACAGGCGTACCACATCCTGAGTCACATTGTCCGGTTTGTTTGATAAAACCGCAAGGGTAAGACCTTTTGCCTTTAGGGCATCAAGCAAGTCTAAGATACCGTCATAAGGTGCAGTTTTATAAAGCGGGTCTGCCTCATATCCTGCATCATAAGCTTTTCCGACATTATTATAGTTTTCATCGGTATCACTGTCTGTTTCCTGAAGCATTCTGTGAATTAAAAGGTCACGGCCGTTGCCAACCAAAAGCTTATATCTGTCTGGAGTAATTTCCGGAAATCCGAACTTTTTTAGTGCGGAATTACCGAAATGTGAGATTGCGGGAATAGTGTTCATCAAAGTTCCGTCTAAATCAAAAATGCATAGTTTTGTCATATATATCAATCCTTTTCATCTGTTTTCTTCATATATTATATTAAAACTTGTACTATTTGTCAAAAAAAATTATACAGTACTTGAAATTTTACAGGAAACATTGTATAATGTGTATAAATATACATTAAAGGAGCTTTTGCTGTGAAAAAAATTGCAGTTATTCCAAACTATACAAAGGACAAAGAATATACCTATACAAAGCGGCTTCTCGCCTATTTAGGCGGCAAGGCGCAGGTTTTCATGCAGGAAAAAGACCGCATAGACGGAATTTCGGCGGAATTCGTAACCGGCGATGTTTTTGACGGAGTGGATGCGGCAATCGTTCTTGGCGGTGACGGAACTATGATAAGAGTTGCGGAACAGGCATCTGCGAAAGCCATTCCTGTTATGGGAATAAACCTTGGGAAAGTGGGATTTTTAACTGAAGTTGAAACTTGCGATATGGAAACTGCATGCCAAAGACTTTTGGCAGACGATTTTACTGTTGAAAAGCGAATGATGATGGAAATCGCCCTTGAATCAGGTGATACATATGTGGCATTAAACGACCTTGTGCTTTACAAAAATGATGCACCTATGATTGAAACCGAGATTTATGCAGGAGGAAGCAAGGTTAGCGAGTATATGTCCGACGGCATTATTATTGCAACTCCTACCGGTTCAACGGGATATTCGCTGTCGGCGGGTGGACCTGTTGCAGACCCTGCCATGAGCTTGTTTATTGCAACGCCCATTTGCGCACACACTTTGTCTGCAAGACCGCTGCTTATGTCAGAACATAAGGACATTACATTAAAGCTTAACGAAAAAGGCGGAAAAACAGCAAAGATAGCAGTGGACGGAATGGACAGATGCATGATAAATTCCGGTGAAACTGTTACGATAAGACATGCAAAATGCACTTTTAATACCATAAAACTGGGGAAACAGTCGTTTTACTATACAATGATGGCAAAACTTTGATGCTGGGAGAAAATATAAATGAAACAAAAAAGACATTCAAAAATTTTAAGTATAATAACTGAAAAAGATGTGAAAACTCAGGAGCAACTGACAAAAGCTTTAAAGGATGCCGGGTTTATGGTAACACAAGCTACGGTTTCCCGTGATATAAAGGAGCTTGGACTTATAAAGATTCCGCTTGCTGACGGTGCGTATAAGTATGCTGTAACCAAAAAGGAAAAGCAGGAAACTCAGGAGAATCTGTCTATTTTCTCAAGAAGTGTTATAAATATTCAGGCGGCTATGCACACCGTTGTGGTAAAGACACATTCAGGAATGGCAAGTGCCGTTGCAGCGTCACTTGATATGTTTCTGGCAAACGATATGCTTGGAACAATTGCCGGTGACGACACCATTTTGGTTATTGCCCAGAATCCTGAAAAAGCAGAGCACATGGTAATTAAATTAAGACAGATATTCTTTGGAAAAGAGTAATTAAACTTTTTTAGAAAGGAAAATTTATGTTATTAGGACTTGACATTAAAAACATAGCCTTAATAGAAAAGCTTAATATAGAAGTGAAAGAGGGAATGACGGTGCTTACCGGTGAAACGGGAGCGGGCAAGTCTATAATCATAGACGCTGTCAATCTTCTTTTGGGTGCCCGCGGTGGCAAAAACCTTGTGCGGTATGGTGAAGAAAAGGCCAGCGTAGAAGGTTTATTTTCGGTGGGAGATAGCCTTGATGCAATTCTGGAAGAAAACGGCATTGAGATATGTGATGACCTTGTTTTGTCACGAAGCCTTACCGCTGACGGAAAAAGCGTGTGCAGAATAAACGGGTGCATGGTTTCACAAAATGTGCTCCGTGAAATTGGCACTGAGCTTATAAACATTCACGGTCAACAGGATAATCAGGCACTTTTAACACCGCAGAAGCACATTGATTTTCTTGACGGATATGCGAAAATTGATATATCAGAATATGCAGAATTGTTTGCAAAGCGCAAGGAGATTTTAAAGAAAATAGAGGCTCTTTCTAAAAATGAAGAAGAACGCCTTGCACGAATTGACCTTTTGAGATATCAGGTTTCCGAGCTTTCTGGGGCGGAGCTAAAAGAAGGCGAAAAAGCGGAAATTCAATCAGAAAAGGTTATCATAGAAAACGCAGAGAAGATTGTTGGGGCGATAAGTGAGGCATACAGCGTGCTTTATGAGGAAAACTCGGCTTATGACAGCGTAAGCGTCGCATCAGCAAGTCTTTCTAAAATTTCCGGAATTGACGGAAAAATAGACGAAATTACTGCAAAAATCACCGATATTCAGTACGAAATTGAAGATTTAGTACATGAGCTAAAAAGCATTTTAGACGGAGTTGAATATGATGAGCAGGTTTTAAATGATATGGAACAGCGTCTTGACACAATCACAAAGCTTGAACGAAAATACGGCGGAAGTGAAATTGCGGCTATCCAATATTTGAAAAATGCACAGGAAGAGCTTGAAACTTTAGAGAATGCTGACGAGGCAGTTTCCGGGCTTAGTCTGGAGCTTGATGCCATAAACAAAAAACTTGAAAAAGCGGCAGGCGAGCTTACATGCCAAAGACAAAATGGTGCAAAGAAGCTTCAAAAAGAGATTGAAACTGCACTTTCCAGCCTTGATATGCCAAAGGTGAAGTTTGAAATTTTTATAAATGCATGTGATTATGATAAAAAGGGTGGGGACAATGTGGAATTTATGATTTCACCAAACTCTGGCGAACCGTTAAAACCCCTTGTGCAGATTGCATCGGGGGGTGAACTTTCACGAGTAATGCTGGCAATTAAGTCCATAATAAATGATGGCATTGACACCATGATATTTGATGAAATTGATACAGGTGTTTCAGGAAGTGCAGCACAGAAAATTGCTAAAAAGCTTTCCGCACTATCCAAAGGCCGTCAGGTTATATGCGTATCACATCAGGCACAGCTTGCGGCAACAGCCGATAACCACTATGTAATCAAGAAACAGGAAGAGGGAGACAGAACTGTTACAAAGATACGCGAGCTTTCTATGGATGAGCGCATTAATGAGCTTGCACGGATAATTGACGGCGATAACATAACCGAAACTGCAATAAAACACGCAAAGGAGATGCTGGGTGTATGAAAGAAACAGGCGTTGTTAAGGCGGTAGACGGTGAATTTTGTACCTGCTCTGTAAAACGAAAATCAGCATGTGGTGAAAACTGTGCCAGTTGTAAGGCGGCGTGTTCTAACCGTGAGCATACCTTTGTTGCAAAGAACTTGGCAGGCGCGGCAGCGGGCGATACCGTCATAATTGAAATGGGGACAAAAAAGGTGCTTGCATCGGCGTTTTTGGTATATATTCTGCCACTTGTGGCATTTATTCTTGGTTTTTCCTACTTTTTTGAGCAGGGAAAAAGTGAACTGGCATCTGCATTCTGGGGATTGGTGTTGGGAACTGCAGCCTGGCTTTTGGTGAGCTTCTACGGCAGATGGAAAAAGGAAGAGCTTGTGCCGGAGGTTACGGAAATTGTGTCAGAATAAAAAAACACTTGAAAAGTAGGCAAAAGTGTGTTAAAATAAGGTATTGTATTTGGATAGATTGGAAAAGGAGGATAATTATGGCAGCGGCAAAGAAAGCAAAAGTATTGACATATAAAGATAAGCCTGTATACAGACAGGGTAATAAAATTTACTACGGTGACCTTTCAAAAAAACTTATTCTTGTTCTTGAAATCGTTGAAAGCGAAGAGGTAAACGGCATTCAGGTTGCAAAAAAGGTTAAGTTCCATATTCAGGATAACACAGGCGAGCTTGGAAAGGGAACTAACTACCGTTCGGGTGAAAGAGAAAACCTTTACAAGGCATTTGACATTGGAGCTTGGTGGTTACAGGACGCATTAGAAGGTTAATAGAAATCCTGAAAAATGCACAGAACACCGAAATAAAAAATCCGCAAGTTTGCGGATTTTTTTGATTTCGGCTACAAACGAAACTCACCACTCGGCGTACACTCGTACGCCGTCGGGTATCCCTTCGGTTCGTTTCGGTTGTTCTGCACTATTTTTCAGAATTTCAGATATGGTGGTTAACCAAAGTCGTGGCGGCCTTCTGCTGAAATGTGATATTTTTCAAAAATACAAACAATTTCTTCTACTATCTCAAAGTCTGATTTTGACTCACAGGCAAGCACATCTTGAATTTCCTGTAGAATTCGTACAGCTTTTGTATTTACTACTTTCTTGGCGTTAAATTTTTTAAAGGTCAGTTCTTCTTTAATAAAATCACAAAGACCATCGGCAAGCAAGTCTAACGAAACGCTCATAAAAACCTCCGTAATTAAAAAAGTGTATGGCAGAGCCATACACCAAAAAACGTATAACTCTGTTAGTCGCCAAACTATATAACATACACACACGCATATTAAAACAGAGCTACGCTTTTTACGTAGGAACTGCGTATGGGTATTAGATTATTATATAATTTGGCTCTTTTATTTTATCATACTTTAAAATAAATTACAACAAGAAATTTAAAATCATAAAAAAAGGCAACCGAAATGGTTGCCTTTAATTATTTAACTGCTGCTTTTAGTTCATCAACCTTATCGGTGATTTCCCATTTAACGCCAAGATCTTCTCTTCCCATGTGGCCATAAGCTGAAAGCTGTTTATAAATTGGCTTTCTAAGGTCAAGGGTTTTAATGATTGCGTGTGGACGAAGGTCGAACACCTTATTTACTGCTTCTTCAATTTTCTCTTCTGCCACTGTGTTTGTGCCGAAAGTATCAATCATAACAGATACAGGACGGGCAACGCCGATGGCATAAGCAAGCTGAACTTCACACTTTTTAGCAAGACCTGCAGCCACGATGTTTTTTGCTACCCAACGGCTTGCATAAGCGGCACTTCTGTCAACCTTTGTAGGATCCTTTCCTGAGAAAGCTCCGCCACCGTGACGGGCATATCCGCCGTAGGTGTCAACAATAATCTTTCTTCCTGTAAGACCTGAGTCACCCTGCGGCCCGCCAACAACGAAGCTGCCTGTCGGGTTAACATAGTACTTTGTGTTTTCTGTTAAAAGATTTTCCGGAATAATTGTTTTAACAACTTCGCGGATTAAATCTTCACGAATCTGTTCAAGTGTAACATCAGGTGAGTGCTGAGTTGAAATTACCACAGTATCAACACTTGTTGGAACTCCGTCAATATATTCGACAGTAACCTGTGTCTTGCCGTCTGGTCGAAGATATGGTAAAAGACCTGATTTTCTGACATCAGTAAGCTTCTTTGCAAGCCTATGAGCAAGGGAAATAGGAAGTGGCATAAGCTCCGGTGTTTCGTCACAGGCATAACCAAACATCATACCCTGGTCACCCGCACCAACTGAGTTACCCTCATCGTTTTCGCCTGTTTTATTCTCAAGGCCTTTATTTACGCCAAGTGCAATATCAGGCGACTGCTCATCAATTGATGTGATAACACCGCAGGTGTTTCCGTCAAAGCCATATTTTGCACGGTCATATCCGATTTCCAAAATTGCATCTCTTGCAACCTTTGCAAAGTCCACATAACATTCTGTTGTAATTTCACCCATTATTGAAACAAGACCTGTTGTGCAAGTGGTTTCGCAGGCAACACGAGCCATTGGGTCCTGTCTTAAGATTTCGTCAAGTATTGAATCTGATATGCAGTCACAGATTTTGTCAGGATGTCCCTCTGTAACCGATTCAGATGTAAAAAGCATTCTTTTCATTGCAATTCTCCTCTTTATATAAGCAGTTTTCCACCATTTTATTTCATTATATAATATAATACCACATTTTTTGTGATTTTTCAATACGAAAAGGTAAAAAAACAATCCCTCAGTCACTTCGTGACAGCTCCTTTTACACAAGGGAGACTTATTTGTGGCATATTTTGTGCAAGCATTGAGATGTATGTTGATAAGAAAGTTTGTTTTTTATATATTATAATAGGAAGAAAGTCGGGTAGAAAAAATTTTTCGGAAAAAGTTATGAAAAATAATCTAAAAAAATCATCAAAAAATCTGTTGTGCAAACTACACAAAAATAAAAATAAAATTTCGTAAAAGTTTGTAGAAAAATTTAAAAAAGAATTTTACCAAAAAGCTTGAAAAAAGCCTTTATTTGTTATATAATAGTAGCGTTGTGACACTTGACAAACGATGAAGCGGGAGGTTGCAAGCCACAGAGCTTGGTTTTTCCGTGGAGAATGTCCGATTCATGAAACCGGGCGACAGGTCACGCTGCATAAGGTATAAGGCGAATTACGGGACAGTTATGCCCGGTAATAAGCTTGAGTTGTGTACTTTTGCGGCTAGGATGCCCCGGATGCCTCATAAAACAGGCAGTTCGGGTTTTATTTTGGGCGAATATGGAAACGCCCGGCAGCGTTGTGAAGCGTCTGCCAGCTGTCGTGCAAGTGTTGAGCGCGGGAAAACGCGCCCACAAGCCAATTAAAAACTATAGGAGGGAAAAAACATGGCAGCAACTCAGAAAATCAGAATCAAGTTAAAGGCTTATGATCACGCTGTACTTGACCAGTCAGCTGAAAAGATCGTTGAGATTGCGAAGAAGACAGGTGCTAAGGTATCAGGTCCTATTCCGCTACCAACAGACAAGGAAGTTATCACTATCCTTCGTGCAGTTCATAAGTACAAAGATTCTCGTGAGCAGTTCGAAAGAAGAACTCACAAAAGACTAATTGACATAGTTGTTCCAGGCGCAAAGACAATGGAAGCACTATTCAAAATCGACCTACCTGCTGGCGTAGAATTCGATGTAATTCAGAAATAAGCAGGAAACCAAAAAGTGCAGTAGCCATAAGGCTATGATGCAGGTCATGTTCCCGCGTTGCTTTTTAAGGGAACCAATAACTGAAAAGAAAGGATGAAAAAAATGAAAAAAGCGATTTTAGGCACAAAGCTGGGTATGACTCAGATTTTTGCTGAAGACGGAAAAGTAATTCCTGTTACAGTTGTTAAAGCAGGTCCTTGTGCAGTAGTACAGACTAAGACGGTTGAAACAGACGGTTACGAATCAGTTGTAGTTGGCTTCGGTGATGTTAAAGAAAAGTCACTTAACAAGCCAATGAAGGGCATCTTTGCAAAGGCAAATGTTGCACCAAAGAAGTATCTAAGAGAATTTAGATTAGAAGAAGCTACACTTTCAGTAGGCGACGAAATCAAAGCTGACATTTTTGAAGCAGGCGAAAAAGTTGATGTTTCAGGAATTTCAAAGGGTAAAGGTTTTGCCGGTCCAATGAAGAGATGGGGTCTTCACAGAGGTCCTATGTCTCACGGTTCAGGTTACCACAGAGGCTCAGGTTCAATGGGCGCTTGTTCAAACCCTGGTCGTGTAATGAAGGGAAAGAAGCTTCCTGGACATATGGGTGTTGTAAAAGTTACAATCCAGAACTTGGAAATCGTTAAGGTTGATGCTGAAAACGAACTAATCCTGGTTAAGGGTGCTATCCCAGGTAATAAGGGTGGACTTGTTACAATCAGAAACAGCGTAAAGGCGTAATGGAGATCGGAAAGGAGGAATAAAATATGGCTAAAGTTGCTTTATATAACATGGAAGGCGTTAAGACAGGCTCTATGGAAGTTTCCGACAGCATCTTCTGCGCCGAGGTTAATAACTCAGTATTACACACAGTAATCACAAATTACCTTGCAAACCAGAGACAGGGCACACAGTCAACTAAGACTCGTACAGAAGTACGCGGTGGTGGTATCAAGCCTTGGAGACAGAAGGGCACAGGCCGTGCAAGACAGGGTAGTATCCGTGCTCCACAGTGGACAGGCGGTGGTGTTGCACTAGGTCCAAAGCCTCGTGATTACAGATACAGTATAAATAAGAAGCTAAAGAAGATCGCTCTAAGATCTGCTTTATCTGCTAAATATGAAGCTTATGAAATTTATGTAGTTGAAGATTTGAAGATGGATGAAATCAAAACTGCTACAATCGCTAAGATGCTTAAGGGTATGGAAATTGACTCTAAGGCATTGATCGTAACAGCAAATCTTGATGAAAATGTTTACAAGTCAGCAAGAAATATCAAGGGTGTTACTCCTACTTATGTAGATGTACTAAACACTTACGAAGTTCTAAAGCACGACAAGTTCATTATCTCAAAAGAAGCTGTTGCTAAAATTGAGGAGGTGCTCAGCTAATGAAATTCGCACACGATATAATCAGAAAGCCAATCATCTCTGAGCGCAGTATGGAAGCTGTATTCGACAGAGAAGGCAACGAAATCAAGAAGTACACTTTTGAAGTGGCTACATCTGCTAATAAAGTAGAAATCAAGAAGGCTGTTGAAGAAATCTTTGGTGTTAAAGTTGCAGACGTTAACACAATCAATGTAACAGGCAAACTTAAGAGAATGGGCCGTTACGAAGGTAGAAGAGCTTCTTCAAAGAAGGCTATCGTAACCCTTGCTAAGGGTTCAAAGACTATTGAGTTCTTTGATATGTAATTATAGAAATAGGAGGAAAGTATAATGGCTATCAGAAGTTTTAAGCCTACCTCTCCTGCAAGAAGACACATGACAGTTTCTGACTTTAGTGAAATCACTAAGTTTGAGCCAGAACGCTCATTATTAGCTTCAAAGAAAAAGAACGCAGGTAGAAATTCATATGGTAGAATTACTGTTCGTCACAGAGGCGGCGGTAACAAGAAAAAATACAGAATTATCGACTTCAAGAGAAATAAGGACGGAATGCCAGCTACAGTTATTGGTATCGAATACGATCCAAACAGATCAGCTAACATCGCTCTTATCCAGTATGAAGACGGTACTAAGGCTTACATTTTAGCACCAGTTGGCCTAACAGATGGTCACATCGTTGTTTCAGGCGAAGGCGCAGATATTAAGCCAGGTAACGCATTATTCTTAAAGGATATCCCTGTTGGTACACTTATCCACAACATCGAGCTATATCCTGGTAAGGGTGCTCAGCTTGTTCGTTCAGCTGGTACATCTGCTCAGCTTATGGCAAAAGAAGGTAAGTATGCTCAGGTTAGACTTCCATCCGGCGAAGTAAGAATGGTTCGCTTGGATTGTAAGGCAACAATCGGTCTTGTAGGAAATCAGCAGCACGAAAACATTTCTATCGGTAAAGCCGGCAGAAAGCGTCACATGGGTTGGAGACCTACAGTTCGAGGCGTTGTAATGAACCCGAACGATCACCCTCACGGCGGTGGTGAAGGTAAATCTCCTATCGGTCGTCCAGCACCGGTTACTCCTTGGGGTAAACCAGCTCTTGGCTTGAAGACAAGAAAGCACAAGAACAGAACCGATAAGTTTATCGTTAA
The DNA here is from genome assembly GCA_045593305.1 of Clostridia bacterium. Classification (GTDB taxonomy): domain Bacteria; phylum Bacillota; class Clostridia; order UBA1381; family UBA1381; genus UBA1738. Next base: position 12,437 of record JAZNWI010000186.1, read on the forward strand.
GAGAAGAAACGCTAAATAATTAAAGGAGGAATTCAATAATGGGTAGATCACTTAAAAAAGGACCTTTCGTGGAAGAGCGTCTAATGAGCAGAATTGATGCTATGAACGCTGCAAACGAAAAGAAGGTTATTAAGACTTGGTCAAGAGCTTCTACAATCTTCCCTGAAATGGTTGGACACACAATCGCTGTTCACGACGGAAGAAAGCATGTCCCTGTATTCATCAGCGAAGACATGGTAGGACACAGACTTGGCGAATTTGCTCCTACAAGAACATTTAAAGGTCACGTTGGAGCTAAAACATCCAGATAATTTAAAACTGATTGAAACGCTGTATCGGTACGAACTCCTCGTGCTGGTAGGCTAACCAATATGTTTTAAGAACTTATATTAAAAAATATAAATCCTAAAACTTGAAAGGAGGATTCCATATTATGGAAGCACGCGCTAGTGTAAAATACGCTCGTATATCATCGAGAAAAGTTAAAATTGTTCTTGACCTTATTAGAGGCAAGGATGCAGGTTATGCAATGGGTATCCTTAAGAATACACCAAAGGCAGCCAGCGAAATTCTTGAAAAATTATTGAAGTCAGCTATGGCTAATGCTACAAACAACTTCGGCATGGATGCATCTAAGCTTTATGTTGCAGAATGTTACGCAACTCAGGGCCCAACTCTTAAGAGAGTTCAGCCAAGAGCACAGGGCAGAGCGTTCAGAATTTTGAAGAGAACAAGCCATATCACTTTAGTTTTAAAGGAAAAAGAATAATTTAAGAAGGAGGTAAATCCTAATGGGACAAAAAGTTAATCCGCACGGTCTTAGAGTCGGTATCATTAAGGACTGGGATTCTAAGTGGTTTGCAGGTAAAAAAGAATTCGGAGACCAGTTGGTTGAAGATTACAATATCAGAAAATTTGTCAAGAAGTCTTGCTATGACGCTGGAGTTTCCAAGATCGTTATAGAAAGAAAGCAGAACAAAGTTTACGTTACATTATATGTTGCAAAGCCTGGCTTTGTAATCGGTAAGGGCGGCGCTGAAATCGACAAGTTGAAGACTCAGCTTGAAAAGATGACAAAGAGAACCGTTAACGTAAATATTATGGAAGTTAAGAACCCTGATACAAACGCTCAGCTAGTTGCTGAAAATATCGCAGCTCAGCTTGAAAAGAGAATTTCTTTCAGACGTGCTATGAAGCAGGTTATGGGAAGAGCTATGAGATGCGGCGTTAAGGGTATCAAGACAGCTGTTTCAGGTCGTGTAGGCGGCGCTGAAATCGCACGTACAGAACAGTATCACGAAGGTACTATTCCACTACAGACTTTGAGAGCTGATATCGATTATGGTTTTGCAGAAGCTGCAACAACATACGGTATCCTTGGCGTTAAGGTTTGGATTTACAAGGGTGAAGTTCTGGCAGAGTCTGCACCTAAGAGAGAGGAAAGACAGCCAAGAAAGCCAAGACCTGAACGCAAAGCGAAGGGAGGCAATAAATAATGTTATTACCTAAGAGAGTTAAATATAGAAGAGTTATGCGTGGCAGAATGAAGGGAAAGGCAACACGCGGCAACGTTGTATCAAACGGTGAATACGGTTTGCAGGCATTAGAGCCATCATGGATCACTTCAAGACAGATTGAAGCAGCCCGTATCGCTATGACAAGATACACAAAGCGTGGCGGTCAGGTTTGGATCAAGATTTTCCCGGATAAGCCAATCACACAGAAGCCTGCTGAAACACGAATGGGTTCAGGTAAGGGTTCTCCAGAATACTGGGCAGCAGTAGTTAAGCCAGGCAGAGTTATGTTCGAAATTGGCGGCGTTTCAGAAGAAGTCGCTCGTGAAGCTCTTCGTCTTGCTATGCACAAGCTACCAGTAAAGTGCAAATTTGTAAAACGAGAAGAGAAGGATGGTGAATAAGAATGAAAGTAACTGAGCTTAGAGAACTTTCTGCAGAAGAGCTTACAGCAAAGCTTGCAGAAAATAAGCAGGAACTATTTAACTTAAGATTCCAGCATGCTATCAATCAGCTTGACAATCCTAAGAAAATAGCAGAAGTAAAGAAAACTATCGCTCGTATAAAAACCATCATTCATGAAAGAGAATTAGAGGATTCTGCAATCTAATGAAGGTTTAATACATTGGCTTGTATGAAAGGAGGCCTATACAGTGGAAAGAAATACCCGTAAGGTAAAGATCGGAAAAGTAATCAGCAACAAAATGGATAAAACAATCGTTGTTGCTATTGAAGAAAGCGTAAAGCATCCGCTTTATAGCAAGGTTATTAAAAGAACTTACAAGCTGAAGGCACACGACGAAGAAAATGTTTGTGGCATCGGCGATAAGGTAAAAGTTATGGAAACAAGACCTCTATCAAAGGATAAGAGATGGAGATTAGTTGAGATTGTTGAAAAGGCACAGTAATTTTACTTGCCAGAAGGAGGAAAGAACATGATACAACAACAGACACGCTTAAAAGTTGCCGATAACACAGGCGCTAAAGAAGTTATGTGTATTCGTGTTATGGGCGGTTCTAAGAAAAGATATGCAGCCGTAGGCGATGAGATCATCTGTTCTGTTAAGAAGGCAACACCGGGCGGCGTTGTTAAAAAAGGTGATGTTGTTAAGGCTGTTGTAGTAAGAACTGTAAAAGAAACAAGACGAGCTGACGGTTCTTATATAAGATTTGACGAGAACGCTGCTGTAATAGTTAAGGATGACAAGAACCCAAGAGGTACTCGTATATTCGGACCTGTTGCAAGAGAGCTTCGTGAAAAAGATTATATGAAGATTTTGTCATTGGCTCCGGAAGTTCTTTAATAGGAGGTAAATACGATGAAAAAGATGCATGTTAAACGCGGTGATATCGTAAAAGTTATCTCCGGAAAAGACAAGGGTAAAGAAGGCAAGGTCATGGTAGCACTACCTGAAGAAGGAAAGGTTATCGTTGAAGGCGTTGCAATGGTTAAAAAGCACCAGAAGGCAAGAGCACAGGGACAGGAAAGCGCAATCCTTACAAAGGAAGCTGCAATTGATGCTTCAAATGTATTACGCGTATGTTCAAAGTGCGGCAAAGCAGTAAGAACCGGCGTTAAAGTTTTGGAAGACGGTTCAAAGGTAAGATACTGCAAGAAGTGCGAAGAAGTATTTAACGACTAATTTAACGGAAGGAGGCAAAACAGACAATGTCAAGAATGCAAGAAAAATATAAGAGCGAAGTTGCTCCTGCACTTATGGCAAAGTTCGGCTATAAGAGCACAATGCAGATTCCGAAGCTTGAAAAGATCGTAATCAACATCGGTATGTCAGACGCAAAGGAAAATCCAAAGGTAATTGAAGCTGCTATGAACGATTTAGCACTAATTACAGGTCAGAAAGCCGTTGTTACAAAGGCAAGAAAATCAGTTGCCAACTTCAAACTTCGTGAAGGCATGAACATTGGATGTAAGGTAACATTAAGATCTGAAAAGATGTATGAATTCTTAGACAGATTATTTAGTATAGCACTACCTCGTGTACGTGACTTTAAGGGAATCAATCCTAATTCATTTGACGGAAGAGGTAACTATTCTTTAGGTATTAAAGAACAGCTTATCTTCCCTGAAATTGACTACGATAAAATTGATAAAATCAGAGGTATGGATATTATCATGGTAACAACTGCAAAGACCGATGAAGAAGCTCGTGAGCTATTAAGCTTAATGGGTGCTCCATTTGTTCGTAGCTAATAAGGAGGAAAAAGAATTATGGCAAAAAGATCTATGGTTGTTAAACAACAGAGAAAGCCTAAACATTCAACTCAGAGCTATTCAAGATGCAAAATCTGTGGCAGACCTCATGCTTATTTGAGAAAGTTCGGCATTTGCCGTATCTGCTTCAGAGAATTGGCTTACAAGGGCCAGATTCCAGGCGTTAAGAAAGCAAGTTGGTAATAATAGGTAAAAGAATCTATTCCCGATATATTTCGGAAGGAGGTAAATATAATGCAAATAACTGATCCAATTGCAGATATGCTGACTCGTATCAGAAATGCTAACACAGCAAAGCACGAAACAGTTGACATTCCTGCATCAAATATGAAGAAGGCTATTGCAGAAATCCTTAATAACGAAGGCTACATTAAAGGCTATCAGATTATCGAGGATGGTAAGCAGGGCGTTATAAGAGTTACACTTAAGTACACAAGCAACAAGGAAAAGGTTATCAGCGGTATTAAGAGAATTTCTAAGCCAGGTCTTAGAATGTACGCTCCGGCTGATGAACTTCCAAGAGTTTTGAAGGGTTTGGGAATCGCAATTATCTCAACTTCAAAGGGTATCATGACTGATAAGGAAGCAAGAAAGCTTCACATCGGTGGCGAAATCCTAGCATTTGTTTGGTAATTAAGGCGTTTTGTGTTATTTCCTGAAAGCACAAAATTTGAAAATTTTTTAAGGAGGAAAAGACTTATGTCAAGAATTGGTAAAATGCCTATTCCGGTACCAGCCGGCGTAACAGTTACAATAGGCGCAGGCAATGAAGTGACAGTTAAGGGTCCTAAGGGAACATTATCACGAGTACTTCATGCTGATATGATTATTAAATCAGAAAACAACGAAATTATTGTTGAGCGTCCAAGCGAGGAGAAGATGCATAAAGCACTTCACGGCTTAACAAGAACACTTATCAATAACATGGTTGTTGGTGTAACCGATGGCTTCAAGAAAGAACTTGAAATCAACGGTGTAGGTTACAGAGCACAGATGCAGGGCAAGACACTTGTTCTTACACTTGGATATTCACATCCGGTTGAGTACGAAGCTTGCGAAGGCGTTACAATAGAGGTTCCGGCACCAAACAAAATTATCGTTTCAGGTGCAAACAAGGAACATGTTGGTGCTACTGCTGCTAAAATCAGAGAATACAGACTACCTGAACCATACAAGGGCAAGGGTATCAAGTATATCGATGAGGTTATCAGACGCAAAGAAGGTAAAGCGGGAGCTAAGAAGAAATAATAGAAAGGAGTGTTCTTAAATGATAAACAAGAAAAATAGTAATGTTGCAAGAATGAAGCGTCATCAAAGAGTCAGAAAGAACATCTCCGGTACAGCGGAGAGACCTCGTCTGAACGTATACAGAAGCTTAAATCACATTTATGCTCAGATTATAGATGACACAAAGGGTATCACCTTGGTTAGTGCTTCAAGCATGGACAAAGACTTTAACGCATACGGCGGAAATATCGAAGGTGCAAAAGCTGTAGGTAATGCTGTTGCTAAGAAGGCTTTGGAAAAAGGCATTAAGGCCGTTGTATTCGACAGAGGCGGATACATCTATCACGGTAGAGTTGCAGCTCTTGCAGAAGGTGCAAGAGAAGGCGGCTTGGAATTCTAATTAAAGGAGGAAAAACTTGTGGCTGAAAGAATAGATGCAGCAACACTTGATCTTCAGGAAAAATTAGTTGAAGTTAACCGTGTTGCGAAGACAGTAAAGGGCGGTAGAACAATGCGTTTTTCAGCATTGATGGTAGTCGGTGACGGCAACGGTCATGTTGGATGCGGTATTGGTAAGGCAACTGAAATCCCTGACGCAATCAGAAAGGGTATTGAAGATGCTAAGAAGAACATGATCACTGTTCCTTTAAACGAAACAACAATTACACACGAAACTATCGGTGAATTCGGTGCAGGAAGAGTACTTTTAAAGCCTGCTAAAGAAGGTACCGGAGTTATCGCCGGCGGTGCAGTTCGTGCTGTTGTAGAACTTGCCGGAATTAAGGATATCAGAACAAAATGCTTGCGTTCAAACAACAAGAAGAATGTTGTTAAGGCAACAATCGCCGGTCTTGCTAGCTTGAAGGAGCCTGAAGCAGTTGCTAAGCTCCGTGGCAAGGAAGTTGACCAAATCTTAGGTTAAGGAGGCCAGTGCATTATGTTAAAGGTTAAATTAGTAAAGAGCACAATCGGTTGCAAGAAAGACCAGATTGCAACAGTTGCAGCTTTAGGACTAAAGAAAATCAGAGATGTGAAAGAACACAACGATACTCCTCAAATCAGAGGTATGATTAACAAAGTTTCTCATCTTGTAGAAGTTGAGGAAAACTAAACTTAAATTGATAAGAAGGAGGTGTAGCAAATGAGATTGGATGAACTTAAACCTTCAGAGGGTTCAAGATTTGAATCAAAAAGAGTTGGTAGAGGTATCGGTTCAGGTACCGGTAAGACATCAGGTAAAGGTCATAAGGGTCAGAACGCGCGTTCAGGCGGCGGCGTAAGACCAGGCTTTGAAGGTGGTCAGATGCCTCTTTACAGAAGACTTCCAAAAAGAGGTTTTACTAATATATTTGCTAAAAAGTATGTTACTGTTAATGTAGAAGTTTTAGAAAAGTTCGAGAACGGAACAGAAGTAACAGCTGAAGTTTTGAAAGAAGCTGGAATTATTTCCAAAACTCTTGACGGTGTTAAGATCCTTGGCAGAGGCGAAGTAACAAAGAGCCTTACAGTAAAGGTTGCAGGTTTTACTGCATCTGCTAAAGAAAAGATTGAAAAAGCCGGTGGAAAGGCAGAGGTGATCTAATATGTTCAGTACAATTAGAAATGCTTTCCGCGTTCCGGAACTGCGTAAGAAAATTTGGTTCACACTTGCTATGATGCTTGTTTTCAGATTTGGTGCACATATTCCTGTACCATTCCTTTCAAAGGAAGCTATGGAAGCATTCTTAGGTGGTGGCGGAACAGATTTGTTCTCACTATTCAATGTATTCACAGGTGGTGCGTTTGCAAACGCAACCGTTATGGCACTTGGTGTATCTCCATACATCAACGCGTCAATCATTATGCAGCTTTTAGCTGTAGCAATTCCTGCACTTGAAAGACTTTCAAAGGAAGGTCTTGAAGGCAGAAAGAAAATTAACAAAATTACAAGATATGTAGGTATTATCCTTGCTTTCGTTCAGGGTGCCGGTCTTTATATCACACTTCACAACATGGGTGTTGAAAATCCGGGTCTTGAAGTTATCAAGAATGAAGGTGTGATGACATTCTTTATTATCACACTTACATTCACAGCAGGTACTGCATTTGTTGTATGGCTAGGTGAACAGATTACTGAAAAGGGTATCGGAAACGGTGTTTCTCTTATCATCTTTGCAGGTATCATTTCAAGCATCCCATCAGGTGCTGTAATGATCTGGAATCAGTTCCTGGCAAGCGGCGTAAGATCACTTGGTAACATCTTAATCGCTGTTGGAATTTTATTAATTGCAATTCTTGCTGTTGTATTGGTAGTATTCTTTGACGCTGCAGAGCGTAGAATTCCGGTACAGTATGCAAAAAGAGTAGTAGGAAGAAAGATGTATGGCGGACAGAGCACAAACATCCCAATTAAGGTTGTTATGGGCGGAGTTATGCCAATCATCTTCGCATCAAGCATTATGGCTTTCCCTGCAACAATCGTAAGACTAGTATCAAGCGGTAATCTTCCACAGGAAGGTATCTGGTACAGAGTTTTAGGTTGCTTAACTGCAGGATATGGCCCTACTTGGACAGATGCTGTTTACGCAGTACTTTACTTCTTACTAATAATCTTCTTCACGTATTTCTATTCTTCAATCCAGTTCAACCCGATTGAAATGGCAAATAACATGAAGAAGCAAGGCGGATACATCCCAGGCTACAGACCTGGTAAGCCTACAAGCGACTATATCGCAAAGGTTGCATCAAGACTTAACCTGACAGGCGCATTCTTCTTAGGAATTATCGCTGTTCTTCCGGTTATCATGGGTGCAGCATTCGGTATACAGGGTATTCAGATCGGTGGTACATCACTTCTGATTATGGAAGGTGTTGCACTAGAAAGCGTACGCCAGATCGAATCACAGCTTGTTATGAGAAACTATAAAGGATTTCTAGAGTAATATAAGAGAGGCGGCAAACAATATGAAGCTTATACTATTAGGTCCTCCGGGTGCTGGTAAAGGCACACAGGCCGAGGTACTAACGAAGAAACTTGGAATAGAAACTATTTCAACAGGTGTAATGCTAAGAGCTGCCATGAGAGACGGAACAGAACTTGGCAAACTTGCTAAAGAGTATATTGACCAGGGAAAGCTCGTTCCGGACGAAGTTGTCGTTGGAATTGTAAAGGAAAGACTGTCACAGGATGACTGCAAAAACGGTTTCATCCTTGACGGCTTCCCAAGAACAATCCCGCAGGCACAGGCACTATCTGATGCAGGCGTTACAATTGACAAGGTTTTATCCTTGGAAGTTGATGATGAAGTAATAGTTGAAAGACTTACAGGCAGAAGAGAATGTAAGGCTTGCGGAACACCTTATCATATTAAGAATAAGCCTGTTCCGGAAACCGGAAAGTGCGTTTGCGGTGGCGAAATTATTCAGCGTGCTGACGATAACGAGGAAACTATAAGAAACCGAATTAAAGTTTATCACGAACAAACAGAGCCAATTAAAGAATACTACGCTTCTTTAGGTAAAGTGGTTAGTGTTGACAGTGCAGGCACTGTTGAGGAGACTAATGCAGCGGTAATCGCAGCACTTGGTCTTTAAGTAATAGGTGAAGCAATGATTACTATTAAATCAAAGTCTGAAATTGATAAAATGCGAATAGCTGGAAAGATTACAGGCGATGCATTAAGATTAATAGAAAAACATATAAGACCCGGAGTTTCTACTCTGGAGCTTGATAAAATTGCTTATGACTTTATAAAAAAACAGGGAGCCACACCATCGTTTTTAAACTACAATGGTTTTCCGGGCAGCATCTGCGCATCACCAAACAGTTGGGTGGTGCATGGAATACCATCAAAGAATATAGTTTTAAAAGAAGGGGACATCATAAGCATTGATATGGGAGCATGTAAAGATGGCTATCACGGAGATGCGGCAAGAACTTTCGCGGTTGGAAGAATTTCTGACGAAGCACAAAGGCTCATTGATGTCACAAAGCGAAGCTTCTTTGAAGGCATTAAGTATGCAACACACGGTAATAAAATCGGCGATGTAGCATCAGCCATTCAGGAGTATGTTGAAAAACACGGATATTCAGTAGTGAGAGATTTGGTTGGGCACGGCATCGGAAGAAATCTTCATGAGGACCCAAGCGTTCCAAATTTCGGAAGAGCCGGAAAAGGTGTTAAGCTTGCAGCCGGTATGACAATTGCTGTTGAGCCAATGGTTAACGAAGGCGAGTATGATGTTGTAGTGCTTGATGATGACTGGACGGTGGAAACCGAAGACGGAAGTTTATCAGCACACTATGAAAATACAATTCTTATAACCCGTGGTGAATGTGAGATTTTAACACTTTAAGAAAGGGACTTTAAATGGAAATCGAAAGAGGAAGTCTGGTTTATTCAATAGCAGGAAAAGACAAGGGAAGCCTGTTTCTTGTGCTAAAACGAGAAGGCGAATTTATCTATCTTGCAGATGGTGACCAGCGTAAGTTAGAGAATCCCAAAAAGAAAAAAATCAAGCATGTAAACAAAACTAACACACTTTTGGAATTTGAGGATGTTTCAAATTCCGATATAAGAAAAATGCTGAAGAAAGCATGATCTAAGCCAGATAGTAATCTTGGCAAAGGAAGATGTTTTAGAATTAGAAGGTACGGTTGTTGAAAACCTACCAAATGCTATGTTTAAAGTTGAGCTTGAAAACGGCCATCAGATCTTGGCTCATATTTCGGGCAAATTGAGAATGAACTTCATTAAGATTCTCCCTGGTGATAAGGTGACAATTGAAATGTCTCCATACGACCTTACAAGAGGTAGAATCACCTGGAGATCCAAATAAGGAGGAAAAACAATGAAAGTACGTCCATCAGTAAAGCCTATTTGCGAAAAATGTAAGATCATTAAGCGCAAGGGCAAGATAATGGTTATTTGTGAGAACCCGAAACATAAACAAAAGCAAGGCTGATTTCAATTTTAAAGTTCAAATTTAGTTCCATGTGAACTACATCCATAATTTTAAATGAAATCAAAATGTATATGTTTGGTTATCACAATTAGGCAGTTTACCATAAAAGCTGCCAAGGTAAATTTGTTATTGGCGACAAGTAAGAACGGACTATAAAAAACGAAAAGCTTGCTCGCTTATAATATAAAAATTGTGAGATTTATGCTAGTGGAGGTGTAATAATGGCTAGAATAGCAGGTGTTGACTTACCAAGAGAAAAAAGAGTTGAAATCGGTTTGACTTATATCTACGGTATCGGTCTTAAGACATCACAGAAACTACTCAGGGAAAACAACATTAACCCTGACACAAGAGTTAAGGATTTAACAGAGGACGAAGTTAATAAGTTAAGAGAAGCAATCGGTGCTAACTACACTGTTGAAGGTGAACTTAAAACACAGATTTCTCTTGACATTAAGAGACTTATGGAAATTGGTTGTTACAGAGGTGTTCGTCATAGAAAGGGTCTTCCTGTACGCGGTCAGAACACAAAGAACAACGCAAGAACAAGAAAAGGTCCGGCTAGAACAATAGCTAATAAAAAGAAGTAAAGGAGGTACTAAGCAATGGCTAAAGTGGCAAAGAGAACTACACGCGCTAAGCGTGTTAAAAAGAACATTGAAAAGGGAGCAGCTCATATTCGCTCAACTTTCAACAACACAATCGTTACTATCACTGATGTAAATGGTAACGCACTTTCTTGGGCATCAGCTGGTGGCTTAGGCTTCCGTGGCTCAAAGAAAAGTACTCCGTTTGCTGCTCAGACAGCAGCAGAAACAGCAGCAAAGGCTGCTATGGAGCACGGACTCAAAACTGTTGAAGTTTATGTAAAGGGTCCTGGTGCAGGTCGTGAAGCTGCAATCCGTGCACTTCAGGCTGCAGGTCTTGAGGTTACAATGATTAAGGACGTAACTCCAATTCCTCACAACGGCTGCAGACCGCCTAAGAGAAGAAGAGTCTGATTTATCATTGTAATTAAGAGTAAAAGGAGGAAATTAAGATGGCTAGAAATATGCAACCAATTCTAAAGAGATGTAGAACTTTAGGAATTGAGCCTGCTGTTTTGGGTGTTCACAAGTCTTCAAAGATGAACCCAAACAAGAGCAGAAAAAAGCAGTCCGAATATGGTTTGCAGTTAAATGAAAAGCAGAAGGTTAAGTTTATATACGGCGTACTTGAGAAGCAGTTCAGAAAGTACTATGTAATGGCTACCAAGAAGCATGGAATTACAGGTGAAGAACTACTTTCAATTCTTGAAACAAGACTTGATAATGTAGTTTTCAGACTTGGACTTGCTAACACAAGAAGAGAAGCAAGACAGATCGTAAATCACGGTCACATTCTTGTAAACGGCAAAAAAGTTGACATTCCATCATATATCGTAAAGACTGGTGATACAGTTGCACTTCGCGAGAAGAGCAAGGCTTCACAGAGAATGAAGGATATCGCTGAGGCAAACGCTTCAAGAGCTGTACCGAAGTGGTTAGATATGGACAAGAATGCGCAGGCTGGTAAAGTAATTGCGCTTCCTACCCGTGAAGACATCGATTACGAGGTTGAGGAACACCTAATCGTCGAGTTGTATTCTAAGTAATAAATGTTTTCACCCTCGGTAAGTGGATAAATACTTGAATATGTGAAGGAGGGTTCAATACGATGATAGAAATGGAAAAACCCAATATAGAATGTAAGGTATTGACAGGAGATTACGGTGAATTCGTAGTTACACCGCTAGAACGCGGATATGCAACTACAATTGGTAATTCACTTCGCAGAATTTTGCTTTCATCACTTCCAGGTGCTGCAGCAACTTCTGTAAAAATAGACGGCGTACAGCACGAGTTTTCAACAGTACCCGGCGTTAAAGAAGATGTTACAGAAATTATAATGAACATCAAAAAGCTTGCAATTAAATTACATTCTGATTCACCAAAGACAGTTGTTATCGAAGCAAAGGGTGCCGGTGAAGTTACAGCTGCAGACATCACAGCTGATGCTGAAGTTGAAATTTTCAATCCGGAACTTCATATTGCAACTTTAAATGAAGATGCAAGACTATATATGGAAATCACTATTGCTAAAGGTAGAGGATATGTTTCTGCAGAGAAGAATAAGCAGATGATGCAGCCACCAGTTGGCGTAATCCCTGTAGACTCAATCTTCACACCTGTTAAAAAGGTGAACTATACTGTTGAAAATACGCGTGTAGGAAGCAACACAGACAGAGAAAAGCTGACTGTTGAAGTTACTACAAATGCGACAACAAAGCCTGATGAGGCTGTAAGTTTAGCAGCAAAGATTATGAACGACCTTTTGGTACTTTTCGTTGATTTGTCAGAAGAGGCAAAGAATACTGAAATAGTACGCGAAAAGGAAGAAAGCCAGAAGGTAAAGGTTCTTGAGATGACTATCGAAGACCTTGACCTATCAGTTCGTTCATATAACTGTCTGAAGCGTGCAGGTATCAACACAGTTGAAGACCTTGCAAACAAGTCAGAAGAGGAAATGATGAAAGTCAGAAACCTTGGACGAAAGTCGCTTGACGAAGTTAAGCAGAAGCTACATGCTTTAGACCTTGCTCTAAAAGAAGAAGAAGACTAATATTGCCGGATAGAAAAGGAGGAATTGTTAATGGGTACAAGAAAATTAAATCTTCCTACTGACCAGAGAATGGCGCTTTTAAGAAACATGGTAACAAGCTTCTTAGAAACAGGAAGAATCGAAACAACATTAACAAGAGCTAAAGAAGCTCAGAGTTTGGCTGAAAAGATGATTACTCTTGGTAAGACAAACACATTGCACTCTCGCCGTCAGGCATTGGAGTTTATCACAAAGGAAGACGTAGTAACAAAGCTCTTCGCTGAAATTGCTCCTAAGTATGCTGATAGAAACGGTGGCTATACAAGAATAATGCAGACAGGCCCACGCCGTGGTGACGCTGCTCCGATGGCTATTCTTGAGTTAGTGTAAGATTTATAAACTAAACTGCAGACCGAAAGTGTCTGCAGTTTTTTTATAAGTAAAAGGACATACGGTTACATCCGTATGTCCTTTTCGTTTTCCTTTATTGAATTTTAATAATCGCGGTATTTTATCATTACAAAATAGGGATAATAATACGATCCGCCGTATGCGCCATAAAATCCCGCGGTATTCATGAAAGGAAACACATAAAGTCTTTCAGCCTTCTTTAAATATTCGTCATCTGATAATGAAAAGAAGTTTAAAACTTTAATCATGTTTATTTAATTTTGTTTTCGTAATCTTCAACCATCTTCTTACTAATGTGACCCGAACGACTTTTGAGATTTTGAAGATACCTTTCACAGACTTCGCCCGTAAAAATCTTGATTTCAAGCCTTAATGTATCGCCGTCAGGGATTACAATAATCTTGTCAATATATTTGTTTGCGAATTCGGGAGTTATAATGCCGTTAGCAATATCACGCTCTGCATCACGCAACACCTTGCGAATAGTCTTAATATGTTCATTCAAGGTCTCCTTGTTGTTCTGTTTTTCATAAAGTCCTAACAGTTCAGCTTGTAATTCTTCAATAAGTTGTTTGCTTTCGGCGTTCATCTGCAAAAACTCTTTGTCGGAAATGTCACCGTTTACATTATATTCAAGCAACTTTCTTTTCTTCTTTTCTTCAAGTTCTAATCTGCTTTTGATTTCTTCTATTTTCTTTGCGATTTCTTTGTCGTCTTCCAAAGTCTTGTATAACTCTATATAATACTCAATCAAATCTTCTGCTATATGAGAGGTTTCCTTAAAGACATCATATAAAATCGGCTTGATTTCTTCTTCATAAATAGCGAATGAGGGGCACGAATCTGCTCCGTTGTTTATTTTACCGCTACACACCCATTTACTGTTACTGTTGCCTGTTTTGTCCTTGCTGTCTCTTCGATAGTAAGGAGTATTACAACAAGAACAGTACATTTTCTTTGTCAGCAAATTAGGGTGGTTGCACTTATTCTGTCTATTCTTAACATCTTTACTTCTTCGGGATAGGACGACATTTGCTCTTTCCCAAAGTTCTTCATCTACAATAGCAGGGACGATTTCTCCGGTCTCGTCTTTGAACATTACCCATTCTTCAGGCGGTAGGAAGTACTGCTCCTTTGTGAACATATCAACAATTCTAACCTTGTTACCAACATAATACCCCTTGTACTTGGGGTTAGCAATCACGCCACTCATAGTTGAATGTGCAATTTTGTTGCCATTACGATTGCGATACCCTTTATCCCAGAACAGCTTTTCAAGTTCACTCATACTGTATCTATCGGTAGCGTAGAGTTCAAAGAGTTCTTTAACCATAGGAGCTTCATCAGGGTCAACAATCAACTTGCCGTCTTTCTTCTTGTAACCGAATATTCTGCTATTACCTAACACAACGCCATTTTTGATTGCCTCTTGATGTCCAAACTTGATACGGCTTGACAATTTTCTACTCTCGTCTTGTGCGATACCACTCATAATAGTTAAACGCAACTCAGAATCTTCATAAATGGTATTAATATTATCATTTTGAAAGAAAACAGCCACGCCGTCAGTAAGAAGTCGGCGAGTGAACATAATACTATCTAAAGTATTTCTGGCGAAACGAGTGATTTCTTTTGTTATAATGAGGTCGAATTTGTCCGCAGCCGCATCGTCTATCATTTGATTAAAGTTCTCACGCTTTGTCGTAGTAATCGCCGTTAAACCTTCGTCAATATATCCGGGAACATAAGTCCATTTTGAGTTTTTTGTGATAAACTCTTTATAATATGAAATTTGGTTCTGTAGCGAATTCAACTGCTCTTTTTTTTCCGTAGAAACACGGGCATAAAAAGTTACACGCAGAGGCAAATCATATATAGTTTTAGTTGTTAGCTCTTGTCTAATTTTATGTAAATCCATAAACTTTCCACCTTTCAATATTTCGTTGTATCATTACTTTGTGTTTATTATATCATAAAAGAAAAGAAAAAGCAACCATTACGACTGCTTTTTCTTATTTTTATTACAATCTCTATGAATTATTGCAATCATCTTATTTTTTTCTTCTTCTGTTATGATACCCTTTGAAAAAAGGTAATCATTATAATAATTTAATATAATCTGCTTTGCAGAAATTGTTGTCTGATTCAATAGGAAACAACTCACTTTCTCTATTATTAGTGTTTCCTTTCATTAGTGATTTATACTTCTTTCTTCTTTCTGTTGTTTGTTTTACTGAAAAGGGCTCTCCGTATCTTTGGTAAGCCTTTCAGGGTCAAAATACTGTGAGTTAGTGTATGTGTTAACTGTGCCGTCGTCACACAGTTGTATGATTGAGCCGAGTTTGTCAAAAAACTCTTCTCGTTCGTTGCTGTCGTAGTCAAGATATTGTTCATCAGGACTGTTGCGGCTGCTAATAACCACTGTAGTATACAAGGCTTGCTTGTCGCAATACCTCGCACTTATCGTAAGCGGTAGTCCACAGAGATATAGCGAAACCATATCGGGCAACGGAATACTACTTTTGAAGTTGTCAAAACAGATAACATTTTCTGTCTCAGGGTTGTAGCTATCAAAGGTGTTGCGTTGATAGTTCACGATTCTGCACACAGCATTAAGACCATACTTATCAAAAATGTATTCCAAGCGTTTTGTAGAAGTAGAACCAAATACATATAAAATCTCTAATTCTCTAATAACCTTTGCCGATTTTTCCTTAATTACGGCGGCTCTTGTGCGAGAAATGAAATTCAATAAACGCATATTTTTGGGGTTACTTTCGAGGAGCTCATAATCAGTAGCACCTTGCTTAATTTGTAAGTAAAGCTCATCAAGGTCATGCCTTTGCCCCCTAAAACTGTTGCTCGGCGTTCCGTACTGTTCATACGAACCTTCTATAATTGTATCAGCCTTTTCGCTGTCTTTCCACTTACCTTCTTTTTTTATGTAATCAATGTTGGCTTGTGCATCAGCAAAAGCCTGCTCTATATGTGCCGTAGGAAAAGCACGCTTTAAAGTACTAAACCTTTTAGGACTGTTATTGCTAAATTCACAGTAGCAATGTGTGTGTAAAGTCATAGTTTCTCCGCCGATTTCGTCAGCCATACAAAAGAACTTTGTTGATTTCAAGCGAGAAAATGTTTCTTTTATGACTTCGTGTGTTACCCCGTGTTTGTCGGGATTGTTCCAAGTGAGTTGAAAACGCCTTGCTGACTTATCTTTTTTCATCGTCATCATCTTCTTTATCTGCCCAAAGCATCTCTAAAATCTCATCATCTGTCAAGTCATTGTATTTAAGAAGCGGGTCGAATTCTCTTGCCATATGTTCTTCAAGTTTGTCCTCAAAGTCAGCAAGAGCAACCTCGTCGTCAGTTAAATAATGTCTTGTTAAAATACTATTTTTTTCTTCATCCATACGGAATCCCCCTTATATTATATTTATAGCTACATCTATGTAGCTGTTATTTTATATTGTTATTACAGCAATAATGCCATAGCTACATAACTGAGCATAAAAGGTGTAATACTAGACCTTTTATGCAATCTTGCTTTTGCTACGCAAAAGCAAGATTGACTTGTTTATGTATAATACTTTTGACCGAGAGCTTGCAAGTCCTTTTTTAACTGTTTGGGGTTTGAAAGCTCAGGTATAGCAATTATATCTAGATCTGTGTCAGGTGTAGTTATGTACCCATGAAAATTAGGTAAGCGTACGCTTTTATCTATATTAGCGTTTGTGAATAACATAGATGCCGATTCCTTTGATATGTTATTTGCGACGAAAATTTTAGTATTCGCCTGCTCACGAATGGAAGTATCCACCACCTGAGCATTCAGTTGCTGACCTATGTATATCAAATGGTAGCCGAAACTACGGCCCATAAAGGCTATATGACCAAGTTTATCCATAAAGATTTTCTTTTCTTTATTATCTTTTGTACCTACCCAAGCACTAAGCTCATCTATCAATAAAAAGTTCTCATTATATGCCTTTTTCTCAATCGTTTCAACAAAAGACTGATAAAATCTATCAAACATCTCGTCGCAAGCCTTAAATTCGGCATACTGAGGGATTATTCCGTCCCAGTCACCACCCGCTTTGTAGTCTAGAATGGTCAGGTTTGCTGAGCGTGTTAACAACTGTTTTACAAGCAGTTGAGCCAAGACTGTTTTACCACCGCCCGTAGTACCTGCTATAAGCAAATGCGGGTCTTTCTTGTATGACCACACAAAAGGCGACACGATACCGCCGTCATTCCACTTGCTTGCTGAATAGCCGAGGACGATTTCGTCGCTGTTGTGTTTAGGTATATGACATTCTTTCAAAGTACCGAAAGAGCCTGCTGTCTTTGTCATAATCACAGTATGAATTGTTTTGTAAAAATCAGGTAGCTCCTGTTCATATTCACAGTAAAGAATGAAAATACTTACAGTAGAGCCGTCTATCATATAGTAAGGGAAAATTGGAAAACTAACCCCGTACGCCGTCATATAGTGGCGTATCTTTGAAACTATATGCTCCATGCACGCTTGCACTTCTTCATCAGTTGCAGTCTTTTGTGTAATGTACTGAATTTGCACGACGGAGGGTACACCGCTATGTACATTGAGATACGGCTCAAACCTATCATAAGCGTAGTCGGTAAGTACCGAACGAATTTCACACTCAAAATCATACCCCCAACAAAATCGAGGACGGCGAAGTCGCCTTTTACTTTCAAGCCATATACAAAAAGGTACATAGTAGCGAGCAACTAGCTTCTTCAGCGTAGCCGGAAGAGCCTTAACAGTCTTGCACAGCCAATCTGCAAACTCTTTGTATGAGGAAACAACGCCTTCACGCCAAAGCACCTTGCAAGCAGCCGCAAAGGTTATGTCATTTTTTCTTGCGTACCATATAAGAGTAACCACAACGGCAATAAAGCTGATGGGTAATAAAATGATTGATAAAATAAATTCAAACTTTGACATTCAAATTCCCCCTAAAAATATATTTTTGTGTAGTGAGGGGCAGACCGAAATCTACCCCCATAACTACTGCTTATAAAATAACATCAATAGAATCGATTCTACCTTTATAATCAAAAGTAATATCTACATCTGTATCTACCGCTATATCTTTATAAGCGACTTTGTCAGCAGAAACAAAACCTTTTTCAACTTGAACACCTTCCACGCCATCATTTTTTACACCATACCAAATTGAAGTGCCTAAGATATGACGAGGAGGCTCATCAGTAGTCATAAAGTCAAGTTTCCTTTTGCCATAAATACGACTATCCATAGCTTATACCAGCCTTTCTGCACGAGATAGTCAAATACTCGGCTGAGTTTTTATATCCGTCGTCTGTGTTCACTGGCACACAGACTTATTGACAAGGATACCGTAACCGCCAAGCACCAGCATGCCCACCACCATAAATAAATAATTTAATATAGGAAGGTTGCAGACGGCAGCATTTCCACTAGCGCCTACATACCATATTAATAATAACTGTAGTAAAAAATCTATATATGAATCAAAACTCAGAGCTTCAGCTACAAATTTTTTATAATATGTTGTAGGCGTAGCAGTACACTGTCTACTGCTAAAAGTATCACACAGCACCCCTTGAAAAATATTTTTAAGAAATTTCAAAAAAATGCTTGACAAGGGAAGAAAAAACATATATAATAACTTTGAAGATAGTTTAATATGGGTTTTTCTACGCCGTGTAACATTAATTGTAACACAGCTATATTGTAGTGTCAATATGAGTCAAAATCTGTAACAAAATTGTAACATAAGAAATTTATCCGTTTCGGGTTGTTCCGGAACGGATTTTTTTAATTTCACTTGTAATTTTAGAACTTTTGTGATAAAATATATCTGCTACAAACTTTTACTAATTTTTAATACAGACAAGTTAATATTTTTGTGCCTAGGGGGTACGCTATCTTTGTAAAAAGGCGTACACTCTTGTTTCGTCATACCTCTAGGCAACTAGTCTGTGTTATGAGTAAAAGTGTGTAGCAACATTTGAAACTTGAGTCACTTCGCTTTTTTGGTGCGTGGCTCTCCTTTCGAGTGAGGCTACGCACTTTTTTATTACAGAGGTATGATATGGAAGAAAAAAAGACCTGCTGTTTCTTCGGGCATAGGACGGTAGCAGACACGGAGCAGCTACGAGAAATGCTATATAAAATTATTGAGGAATTAATTATATATAATAATGTATGTGTTTTTTTATTCGGTAGCAAAAGCGAGTTTGACAGTTTGTGCCGTGAGATAGTTGCCGAACTTAAAATAAAGCATCCGCATATACACCGCATCTATATTCGAGCAGAGTATCAGTACATAAGCGACGATTACGAAAAGTACCTATTGCAGACTTGCGACGAAACATACTACTCAGAGCGTGCCGTCGGTGGCGGTAAGGCTGTTTATGTTGAAAGAAATCAAGAAATGATCGACAAAGCTGACATCTGCATAGTTTACTATAAAGATAACTATTTACCACCAAGACGAAGAAACGGCAAACGAGATTTATTTGACTATCAACCTAAAAGCGGCACCGCAGTTGCCCACGATTACGCCATAAGAAAAAACAAAAAAATTATAAATATATATTGTAACATCTACACATGACATCAATATCGAGAAATACTATAAATAACCCAAACAGCAATATGCTCAATAATGCAGCAAGCAAAAGGACTATGCCCGAAGGTATAGTCCTTTAATCTTTATAATTCCAAATTGTTTGCTTTTAAATCTTGATACCAAACCCAAACTTGACCGTCTTCTTTTTTCATTCTAATTCCGCTAAAAGTAGCTTCGGCAGTTTCAGCGTTCAAGAACTCATCTGTCATATCATACAAGAAGTATCTATCCTCTTCCATAAAGCCTGCATCTTTTTTGTTTAAATAGTAAATGCCATAGTAATTAGGAATTCCGCTTGGTTTGAGTTTTGATAAGTCGTAATCAATTTCGTCTTTATGAACATGGGCGTAATTGTATTTGAAGCTTTCAACTGATACACCAATCCAAGTATAATCATCTTCGGTTATATCAGCCATATCGTATCTGCTCTGTTGCGGATATATAGCAGTATTCAAATCGCTACCTAAATAATTAACTTTGACATTCTGCATAGTTTTAACATAATCAGGCGTTGCATACCACTGACCATTGATATATACAATATTTCCTTTTAGTGCATTATCTAAAAGTGTTTCAAGACTTGAAGTGCTATATGGAACAAAATCATTTGAGTTATAATTGAAACTATAAGCATTTACAGTCCTTGTGTTGTTTTCCCATTCAACAGTAAAACCAGCAGCTTCTAAAACCGCACGAATAGGCAGATATGTTCTGCCGTTTTTCACAACAGATAATGTATCATTCTCAACAAGAGTATTATTATCATATATGATATTTGTACCTATTGGAACTTCTATTCTGCCGTGTTCGGGAATTACAATCGCAGTATGCTTTACCGGATCATAACCAACGGCAAAACCTGCTGTTTCCATTGTAACTCGCAACGGCACCATTGTTCTGTTGTTTTCATCAACATACGGATATCCACTATCTTGTGTAAAAGCAACGGCTTGACCATTAATTAAAATTGTTACTTTGTCATTACTTGCCGAAACAGACATCGACAGCAGCAATACAAAAGCTGTCAACATACATAATAATTTTTTCATGACTTGTCCTCCATTTAATGTAATAAAGTGATTGCTTTATTTTGCACATTTAGAGCAAGGCGTAAGACCTGTGTCTAAAGCATCTTCTATTGTTACGGAATAACTATTTTTCCCACCACATTCAGCATCCAAATGATATTTTTTGCCTGAGGGTGTGCGATATACCCCTTGACTTGTGTTTTCATTATTTGAAGCATCAGGTTCAAGTTGTGGCGTTTCATCATTTGATATATCGGTTTCCATTCGACTTGCTCCTGTTGTGTAGTCTATTATTATAGTAGGTTGCACATTATAACAGTATACACAGAACGAAATACCTTGTCCGCTATCTTCGACGGAATAGGCTTCGAGCAACACGCCGTCAGCAACAAGATTATTTTCCTTAAACACGGGTGTTACTCTGTACATTACATTGTTGCCTGTATCTTCTATATAATCATCAATCAAATTTTCAAACGGGAGCATTCCATCTATATTTAAATATCTTGTTCCGGTAATAAGATTTCTTTCGTTGGCATTTTCACCTGTCAACTGATAACCAATCAAATGGCATCTATTATATAGGTAGTTACCAGTGATTGTATCGTAGCTTGCATTTATCCAACCTGTTGGAGTTATAGAGCTTATACTCTCCCTTTCTTCTGTTGGCATTATATCATCACCAACGGAAGCCATACATACATCACAGCGACCAAGTTCGTCAAGGGTACTGTAATATTCAAATGAACCACCAATAATTTCAAATTCCTTAAAAAGCGGTGTTCCGTTGTTGACTTCAACATACGGAGAGCCAGAATAGGCAGGAACTACATTCATTATGTAGTTGTATTCTTGAGCATCAAAAGAATTACGGATTATAGTAACAGTTTGAGAGTCGCCTTCCCAAGCCACCCCGAGATTAAAGCCGTCTGCTATAAAACGGATAGGCAACATTGTGCGACCATTTATAACAGTAGGAGCAACATCAAGCGTATGTGCGGTGTTGTTTAGGTATGCCGTCTTGTTGTTAATCACAAGCGTTATAACATCATTAGCCATAGTCAACTTAACTGTTTGCGTAGCACCATCCCAACCAACAACACCGTCAAACGCTTCGATAATTGCTCTTATCGGGACAAGTGTTCTGCCGTCAGTCACTATTGGTTTAGTTCCACGCCCTACATCTATTTCTGTTTCAACACCATTCACTTTCATTATTGGATCATTAATCTGTAAACTTACAACGACATCACTATCGTTAGCAGCCGCTACGGAAAAGCATACACATATGCTACATATAAATATTAAAATAATTGTCAAAAGTGCCTTGCTATACTTTTTCATTAAAAATCCCCTCAATAGTTTATGGCATTATTAATGACAGACCTTACATGGTGTACGACCTTCTGCTTCGGCATCGCTGAGCGACATTGGGAATGCACCATCTTTAAGTGTACGGCAATCCTTATAGTGATACTTACTTCCTGTTTTGCCTACATAAACCATTTCACCTTGAACATCACTTGAAATCGGTGCATCATTATTAATTTCTGTTGCATTTTTGCTTGAAGTAATTATAACTGCGTTGTTATTCTGATCCCATTGAACATTTGCACCGAAAGCTTCTGCTACATATCTTGCCGGAGCAAGAGTTCTGCCGTCAATAACAACCGGAGAAATATCCATTTTGGTTAATTGATTATTGATATACATATCCATACTGTTTACTGTCATCTTTACAACTGTATCACCTTTGGTACAAATTGCAGAGCTTGTATTTCCATCCCATTCTACAACCGCACCCATTTTTTCAAAAATTGCTCTTATAGGTACCATTGTTCTGCCATTGATAATTTGAGGTTTAACATCAAACTCAATTTTAGCAGCATCTAAATAAACACTAATTTCGCCGTTGTCCGCAGACACGGGAAACATCATTGTCGAAAACAACATAATTGTAATCATTAATACTGATAATACCTTTTTCATAACTTTTCCTCCAATTGTAATTTGTTACCAATAATTATATCATATTACGCTTATGTTTTCAATGCTAAATAGTATTTTTATATAATTTTAACATAACAACACCCTCAGAGGAAAAATAATCCTTTGAGGGTGTTGTATTATGCGGTTACTGTGTAGGTGTATGAAATGGTTTTAAGGTGTCCGTCAAGCCAGCGGTAATTTCGGTCATAGTTCACAGTTCGTTCAGGACAGATTTTTTTAACCATCTGACCGCCGATTGAACCAGCCTGTCTTGATGTTAGGTCGCCGTTGTATCCTTGCTTTAGGTTTACGCCAACTTCATTGGCAGCTTCCATCTTGAATCTTTCCATAGCTTCTTTAGCTTCAGGAACATTGATTTTTGATCTTGACATTTTTTCTTCCTCCATACAATTTTTTTGTCTATCTAAAGTAGTCAATCCGTTTGACTACAATGCTATTTTGTGAAGTTGCCATTAAATTATAACTAAAAGATTTTTCCAAAAAAATCGTAAATTTTGACAAAAATTTTGAGAAAGAAAAGAGCCTTACAGAATCTTTTCTGTAAGGCTTATAATTTCATTTTGTATATCTTCTATTGTGCGGATTTCACCGTTTTTTACACACAGAACATGTTCCCAACCAAATTTTTCCGATACATATTTGGCGTTCTCATAGCTCTTTTCAAGGTATGAAAAATCGCTTTCGTGTATATCAAGCTGGCTATCTCCTGAAAACTTATTATCTCTTCCTTCCATAAGCTTTCTGCCGAATTCAGGCGGCATATCAAGGAAGATTGTAACATCCGGCTTTGGAAGCTTATAGAGATTAAACTCAAAGTCAAACAGCCAGTCAAGGAACTTTTCCTTTTCCGCCAAATCTTCAATTTTTCCTGCCTGATGTATCATATTAGAAGAAACATATCGGTCAGCCACAATTATGGTATCAGGATCCAAAAAATCCTTTTGCCAATCCCTTCTGAAGGACGCAAATCGATCTGCGGCAAAAAGGGTTGAAGCGCAATATGCATCAACATCGTCCGCAGTTTTGCCAAGCTCACCTGACAAATACATCTTTACAAGAGCGGAAGTTGGGCTATCATACATTGGGAAAGAAAGTCTTTTTACCTTGTAGCCTGACTTTTCCAAATGACTTGATAAAAGCTCGGTATGGGTTTGCTTTCCGCTGGCATCAACGCCGTCAATTGCAATTAGTTTTCCCATTATTCTTCGTCCTCTCTGAAGCGTTTGCCTTTGAAAATAACTGTAAACGCAAATTTTGGAAGTGCCATCATACGGAAGATACGGCTAGGCTGTTTAATTAAGCGGTATAGCCATTCAAAGCCTAAATCACACCAGATTTCAGGTGCACGCTCTGCAGTCCCCGCTAAAACATCCAAAGTTCCGCCAACACCCATCATAACATGGCAGTTAAGCTTTGAGCGGTTTTCAAAAATCCAGTTTTCCTGCTTTGGAGCACCAAGGCATACCAAAACAAGGTCAGCACCACTCATATTTATGTCGTCAAGGATTGCATCGTTTTCCTCTGGTGCAAAATATCCGTCATGCATTCCTACTATATTTATAAGCGGATATTCTTCCTTTAAGTGTTCGGCAGCCATTTCGCAAACTCCGGGCTTTCCGCCGAAAAGGTAAAGTCTGTGACCAGACTGTGCAATCTGGTCAATGACACCGCATGTAACATCAAAGCCTGCAACACGCTCAGGAACAGCGTTTCCAAGGATTTTTGATGCATATACAACACCGATTCCATCGGCTGTCAAAAGATCAGCAGAGTTTAAAATCCCACAGAAATTTTCATCCTTATATGCCATATAAATAATTTCAGCATTTGGAGTGAATACTGTATGGTTTCCAGACTCGTTAAGCATTTTCATTATGCGTTCTACTGCCTCGTCATAAGTCACCTTATCAACATTTACCCCTAAAATGTTAGTCTTTTCCATAAATACCCTCCATTAAAACAATGAAATTTGTGTATCCTCTGTGCGTAGGAATGAACCTGCAGCAGGGATATTTCTTGCTTTATAATGTTTTATGTTATCAAGTCCGCTATCTTTTGCTAAGCACGCACGGACAAGTTTTGCACCCTTTTTGGTCATTTTCATAACCTGAACACCTTGGGTTGACTTGGTAGATTTTAAAGGAATCAGCGTTGTATCTACCGAAATTACCTTGTTATTGTCAGCAAATGCCACAATATCAGTATCTTCTTGAAGCTTTATTATGCTGCGGATTTCAGATTTATCTGAATATGCATTTATAAGCTTTTTACGATTTGACTTGGTTTGATAATTTTCAAGCTCAACCTTTGCCATTTTACCGTTTGCAAATGCGAATAGCATGAAACCTGTAAAGGTAT
>JAZNWI010000187.1:0-4617 GCA_045593305.1 Clostridia bacterium
TGGTATCGCAAAATATCTTCCAGCTCCAAACGAGATTACAGAAGTTGCATATGATGCAAAAACCGGTGAACCATTAGAAGTTGTTCAGGAAGTTACAGATACTACTTCTGCAATCGTATTTAAGACTGTTGCCGACCCATATGTAGGAAAAATGTCTTTCTTCCGTGTATATTCAGGAAGCGTAAAGGCAGATAGCGTTCTTTATAACGCAAATAAAGCTACAAAGGAAAGAATCGGTAAGATTTACTTCCTTTGCGGTAAAAATCAGATAGAAACAAAAGTTGTAGAAGCAGGCGACATAGGTGTTGTAACCAAGCTTGAAAACACAAGCACAGGTGATACACTTTGTGAAGAAAATAAGAACATAATCCTTACAGGTATTGAATTCCCTCAACCGACACTTTCTATGGCAGTAGAAGCTGTTAAGAAGGGTGACGAAGAAAAGATTGTTGCTGGATTCAATAAGCTTATGGAAGAAGATTTAACCTTTAATATCTCAAGTAATCAGGAAACTAAAGAAACTCTAATCAATGGACAGGGTGAACAACACATTGATATACTTGTAAATAAGCTGAAAGCTAAGTATGGCGTAGATGTAAAGCTTGTTGTTCCTACAGTTCCTTACCGCGAAACAATTCGTTCAAAGGCTAAGGTAGAAGGAAAGCACAAGAAACAATCTGGTGGACACGGTCAGTACGGTCATGTCTGGATTGAATTTGAGCCAGGTGTGACTGAAGAAATGACATTCGAAGAACAGGTATTTGGCGGAAGTGTTCCAAAGAACTACTTCCCGGCAGTTGAAAAGGGTCTTCGTGATGCTTGCGCACATGGTGTTTTAGCAGGATATCCGGTTGTTAACCTAAAGGCTACTTTACTTGATGGTTCATATCATCCGGTTGACTCATCAGAAATGGCATTCAAAACTGCAGCACAGCTTGCATACCGTGAAGGCTTGAAACAGGCAAACCCTGTAATCTTGGAACCTATTGGTTATCTTAAAGTATATGTTCCTGAAAGTATAATGGGCGATATTATTGGTGACATCAATAAGCGCCGTGGTCATATTATGGGTATGGGCGAAAGCGAAAGAGAAAACCTTAACCTTGTTGAAGCAGAAGTTCCAATGTCAGAAATGTTCAAATATTCAACGGACCTTCGCTCAATGAGTCAGGGAAGAGGAAGCTTTGAATTTGAGTTTGTTCGCTATGATCCAGCTCCTCAACAGGTGGCTGATAAGGTTATTGCGGATAGCCAGAAGAACGACCAATAGTTATGATTGTGCATTGTGACTAAAATATTTTTAGATTTTTGTTGAATAAACGACTTAAAATTTAGCTTTGTATATGTTAAAATATCACAGTAGGTAAAAATAACTATTGGAAGAGAGGAAACAGAAAAATGGCAGATTTGCAACTAAAACATATCTATAAGAAATATCCTGGCGGTGTTACCGCAGTTACAGATTTCTGTCTTGATATTGACGATAAGGAATTTATCGTTCTTGTAGGACCTTCAGGATGTGGTAAATCAACAACACTTAGAATGATTGCTGGTCTTGAAGAAATTTCAGAAGGTGAACTTTACATTGGCGGAAAGCTTGTAAACGATGTTGCTCCAAAGGATAGAGATATCGCAATGGTTTTCCAGAACTATGCTTTGTATCCACATATGTCAGTATTTGACAATATGGCTTTTGGTCTGAAACTTAGAAAGACTCCAAAGGATGAAATTAAGAAGAGAGTACATGAAGCAGCTAAGATTCTTGATATTGAGCACTTACTAGAAAGAAAGCCAAAGGCTCTTTCTGGTGGTCAGAGACAGCGTGTTGCTTTGGGTCGTGCTATCGTTAGAAATCCAAAGGTATTCCTAATGGACGAACCTTTATCTAACCTTGATGCAAAACTAAGAGTTGCAATGAGAACAGAAATCAACAAGCTTCACAAAAAGCTTGAAACAACATTCATCTATGTAACTCACGACCAGACAGAAGCTATGACAATGGGTTCAAGAATCATTGTTATGAAGGATGGTTTCGTACAGCAGGTTGATACTCCTGCAAACCTATACAACAAGCCATGCAACATGTTTGTTGGTGGATTTATCGGAAGCCCACAAATGAACTTTGTTGATGCTGTTCTTTCAAAGAACGCTGAAGGCGTATTCCTTGAATTTGAAGGACAGACAATTAAACTTCCAGAAGGTAAGGCTTCAAATCCAGCTCTTGACGAATATATTGGAAAGACTGTTGTACTTGGTATCAGACCTGAAGACATCTACGATGACGAAGCTTTCATTGCTGCAAAGCCGGAAGCTACTATTGAAGCATATGTTGATGTAACAGAAATGATGGGTGCTGAATATTACTTGTACTTAACTGTTGCAGATAAGAGATTTACTGCAAGAGTAAACCCAAGAACTACAGCTAAGATGGGTGACACAATCAAGGTTGCATTTGATACAAACAAGATTCACCTATTCGATAAGGAAACAGAACTTACAATCATTAACTGATTGTGATAAAGAGAACCGTAAAAACGGTTCTCTTTTTTTTGTTTACAAAACGGGTAAATAATGGTATAATATTATTGATTTTTAAAAATAGGGAGGGTTAGAAAGTGCCGGATAAAGAAACGGACAAACTGCGGGAAAATATACATAAAAATCATAGGCAGCGACTAAGAGAAAAATTCATACTTGCTATCGAAGAAGGAAATGTCGATAATGTACTTCAGGATCATGAGCTTTTAGAACTTTTGCTTTTTACGGCTATACCCAGAAAGAACACAAACGATATTGCACATTACCTTATGGATGAGTTTGGAAGTATCGGCGGTGTAATTGACGCTGATAAAGAGCAGCTTGAAAGAATTCATGGTATGGGAGAAAATGCAGCAGTTGTAATTAAGCTTATATCTACCCTCGCAAAACGATATATTAACGATGTAAATGACATCAAAAATACCAGACTTACACCACTTAATATAAACTCCTATATAAAAAATCTGTTTTATGGACACACAGACGAAATTGCATATCTCTTATTTTTAGACAAGGACTGCGTTGTAAAGAAAATTAAAAGGTTAAAGAGCGGAACTGTAAATGCAACACCAATTTATCCAAGAGAAGTTGTAAAATTAGTTGTAAATGAGCGTTATCCTTATGTTATTTTAGCGCATAATCATCCTAATTCCAGCTCAATGCCATCGGCTGCGGATATGGAGATGACAAAGATTATAGACAAGGCACTAAGTTTTGTAGAAGTAAGACTTGTAGACCATGTTATTGTGGCAAAGGATAAGGTTACAAGCCTTGCCAGAAATTTTAATTTTTTTAAAGACTAAAAAATCACCACTTTAAAAGTGGTGATTTTTGTATTATTTTTCATTTTTGTGTTTTTGATAAATAAGCCAAAGTCCACGAAGTAATAGATCTTTATCATAAACAACCTCATGTTTACAGTTTTCTATAATGCACTTGGAAAGTCCGCCTGTTGCAACAACGATAGCCTTTTCACCAAGCTCTTCTTCTATTTTGTCAAGCATACCATCAATCATTGATGCATATCCCAAAATAGCACCGCTTTGCATTGCATCAATAGTGTTTTTACCAATTACACTTTTTGGTGCTTCAAGGCTTATTGATGGAAGAAGGGAAGCGGTTTTGCTTAAAGCATTTTGCGAAACCATAAGACCCGGAATAATTGCACCGCCGATATATGTGCCTGATTTGTCTATAACAAAGATGGTTGTAGCAGTACCCATATCAATCATAACTACAGGTGGAGAAAAGTCATTAAGTACAGCAATTGCTCCAACAACAAGGTCATTGGCAAGCTGCGTAGGGTCATCAAGGTCAACCTTAAGGCCTTCGCACCCGGATATAGTAATTGGATCCTTTCCTGTTACCAATTTTACTGCTGTTTTTAATGCTTGATTGATAGGTGGCACAACCGAGGAAATAATTGCCCCTTCAAGTGCCTCAACATCAATCTTATTTATGGAAAGAATATTTTTCAAAAGTACGGCAAGTTCCATATCTGTTTTTGCAGAATTAGTAGCAAGTCGACCATCAAAAACAATGTTTCCGTTATCTATACAACCTATTACAATGTTGGTGTTTCCTACATCAAGAGCTAAAATCATATTGTGCACTCCTTTTTTTATCTTTCCTACATTATACTATTTTTTTCAGCAAAATGCAATATAGAAATTAGCATAAAAAAGAGCGGCAACCTGTGCCGCTCTTAAAAATTTTTGCTAATCGCAAGTATTCCTGCTTTCGCAACATCCTCTTGTAATCAAAGTTACTAAGAAAATAATGAACAATAATACAACTGATGCAACCAGAAGCGGAAGAGCACCTGCTAAGTCCACAGCAAAGTTTACACCAAGAATCAGACCAATAACTGCCAATATTAAAGCAACTAACAATGCAAGAGCCAGGTCATAGAGTCTGCAACATCTTGTAGTGCATATTAGTCCTCCTCTTTCGGAATTGTTTATTGGACAATACATAAACTCACCTCCTTTTATGTAAGGAAAACCGCTCCTAAAACATAATATGATAAAAATCTAAAAATGAGCAAAATGTGGCAGAAAAACTTGAAAAGAAACAATT
>JAZNWI010000188.1:0-4226 GCA_045593305.1 Clostridia bacterium
TAGCGTTGCATTTTTTCGTATAGTTTAACTAATCCACTTTGTAAATGTTGACTTCATATGCACGAATCATCTCTTTATTTAGTTATCTCTATACTTTTTAGGGCTCATACCGAACTGCTTTGCAAATATTCTGTGAAAATAGCTTTTATTTTCATATCCCACTGCTTTTGAAATTTCATCAACACCGATTTTTGTGTTTTTTAGTAGATATGCTGCCTGAGAAAGTCGCTTGTCCTGCAAAAGCTCGGTGTATGTCTTTCCGGTCTGATTTTTTATTTCGTGGCTGAGCCAATAAAAGTCGTAGTGCAGTAGCTTTGCTGCTTCGGTAAGACTGCCGTTTTTATAATTTTCTTCTACGTATTTGAAAATCTGAAGAATGGCGGCTTCTTCTTTTGATTGATAAGCAAGCTTGTCCGTATGATTGAGAAGCTGCATAAAAAGAAGCCCCATAGTCGTCTGATTTATATTTCTTTTATTTGATGTGTTGTTGATGAGCGTCCAAAGCAGATTTTCAATGAGATTCTGTATGGGCAAAATATCAGAAACTCTGAAGTGGAGATAGCCTGCGTTTTCTTCTTTGAAAAGAGATTCTATGAGAAACTTTTTAAGTGGTGTTTCTTCTGCA
Source organism: Clostridia bacterium (assembly GCA_045593305.1). Lineage (GTDB taxonomy): Bacteria > Bacillota > Clostridia > UBA1381 > UBA1381 > UBA1738. Next base: position 626 of record JAZNWI010000188.1, read on the forward strand.
CCGAGCATTTCAAGTGTCTTGTCGAAAAACTGAGGAAGAATGATAAAGTTTACTGCTATGTCGTTGCCTGAGGCAGGCAGAATTTCCTGCTTTGCATTCTGACCAAGGAATAATAACTCGCCTTCACAAAGCTCAATGTTTTTTCCGTTAACAATATGAGTTGTTTTTCCTGAACACATATAGACAACTTCAACAAAATCATGAGTGTGTTCGGGAAAGTGAATAAATCTTGTATGTGTTCTGATTGTTATCAGCTTTCCGTCTTTCAGCAGTTTCTTTGCACTGATAATATTATCATCGTTTTCCGTATAAATACTGCTGTCTACTGTATTTCTTCCGTCAAGTATAGCTTGCTCTTCATCGGTTATGGGAATCAACTCTTTAAGAATTTCACGGTTTATCATATAACCACCTCTGTCCGATTATACATTTTCATATCAGAAAAATCAATACAAATAAGGACACTTTTTTGAGCAAATAAGGACCTTTAAAATGCAGATATTTAGTGGTATTATTATAGTGAATTAATATGATAGGGTAGGAATACAAATGGACACATATTATTTAGCCATAGATATTGGAGCTTCCTCAGGCAGACATATTTTAGGATATATGGAAAACGGTAAGCTCTGCCTTGAAGAAATCTACCGATTTGATAACAACATAAAAAATGAAAACGGCACTCTCGTATGGGATATAGAAAACCTTGTTTCAGAAGTGAAAACAGGCATAAAAAAGTGTAAAGAAATCGGTAAACTACCAAAAACAATCGCCATTGACACTTGGGGTGTTGACTATGTTCTTCTTGACGAAAATAAAAAGGAAATTCTTCCCGCTGTGTCTTACCGTGACGGAAGAACAAACGAGATAGTTAAAGAGGTAAATGATATTATCTCGCAAGCAGAACTTTATTCACACACAGGCATACAAAAGCAGAACTTCAACACAATTTATCAGCTTTATTGTGACAAAAAGAGTGGGAAACTTGATTCAGCAAAGCATTTTCTTATGATGCCTGAATATCTTTCATTTAAACTAACAGGACAAATCAGAAACGAGTACACAAATGCAACAACGACTAATCTTGTTAACGCTGAAAGTAAACAGTGGGATAAAGAAATACTCGATACTCTCGGCTTACCTTTTGAAATCTTCTGTGACCTTTCTCTTCCCGGCACAGTAGTGGGAAAATTCACAGACGAAGAGAAAATTGAAATTGGTTTTGACAGTACTGTTATTCTCTGTCCATCTCACGATACAGCTTCTGCTGTTGCTGCTTGTCCCGTCGACACAGAAAGCATATATATTTCATCGGGCACATGGAGTCTTATAGGTACTGAAAACACCGAGCCTGTTTTAAGTAAAAAAGCACTTGATGCTAACTTTACCAACGAGGGCGGTGTGGAATACCGTTTCCGTTTTCTCAAAAACATTATGGGTATGTGGTTGTTTCAGAATATCCGCAGAAACATAAACAAAGAGCTTACCTATGATGAGATGATGTGCAGTGCCATTTCGAGCAATTTCACAGAGAAAATCAACCCCAACGCTCCCGAGTTTCTTGCTCCTGAAAATATGATTGAAGCTGTGAGAAATTATCTCGGCAAACCTGATTTATCCCTCCCTGACGTTCTTTCAAGTGTTTATCATTCACTTGCTGAGTCTTACAAAAAAGCTGTTGAAGAAATTGAAAGCATCGGCGGTAAAAAGATTAAAGCAATACATATTGTCGGTGGTGGAAGTAAAGATAAATATCTTAACAAACTCACTGCAGAATATACGGGCAAAAAAGTTTATACAGGTCTTATGGAGGCCACGGCAACGGGCAACATACTTTCACAGATTATATATGATAAAAAAATAACTCTTACTGAAGCAAGAGAGATAGTAAAATCAACCTTTGATATTAAGGAGGCAGTTTTATGAGCAGATACAGCGAAGCAAAAGAAATATATGCAAGGTACGGCATAGATACTGAAAAAGCACTTGAAACACTTAAAAATGTATGTGTTTCCGTACATTGCTGGCAGGGTGATGATGTAATAGGCTTTGACAGTAAAGAGGCTCTTTCAGGTGGTATTCAGACAACAGGCAACTATCCCGGTAAGGCAAGCACACCCGATGAGCTTATGACAGACTATGACAAGGCTTTTTCGCTTATGCCCGGCAAAAAGAAACTTAATCTTCACGCTTCTTATGCTATCTTTGAAGACGGCGAAACTGTAGGCAGAGATAAACTCCTGCCAAAGCACTTCAAAAAATGGGTTGAATTTGCGAAAGAAAGAAATATGGGCATCGACTTTAACCCCACTTTTTTCTCACATCCTATGGTAAAAGATAATCTCACCCTTTCTTCTCCCGACGAAGAAGTGCGTACATATTGGGTCAACCACGGTAAAGCCTGCCTTAAAATTGCAGAATATTTTGCAGAAGAAACAGGTGTACCCTGTGTAATGAATATATGGATTCCCGATGGCTACAAGGATATCCCGGCTGACAGACTTTCACCGAGAGCGAGATTTAAAAAGAGCCTTGATGAAATTCTCGACACACCTTATAGTAAAGAAAAGGTTTATGTTACTCTTGAATCAAAGGTATTCGGTATCGGTCTTGAAAGCTATACTGTCGGCTCGGCTGAATTCTGCCTTTCTTATTCTGATTACAAAGGTATCACACCTCTTATGGACAATGGTCACTATCATCCAACAGAAATGGTCAGCGACAAGATTTCTTCACTTCTTCTCTTCAACGAAAAGATTGCTCTTCACGTTACAAGGGCAGTCCGTTGGGACAGCGACCACGTGGTTATTTTTGACGATGAAACCAAAGAGATTGCAAAAGAGATTGTCAGAAACAATGCTCTCGACAGAGTATTTATTGCAACGGACTATTTTGATGCATCAATCAACCGCATATCTGCCTGGATAACAGGTGTGAGAAGTGTACAGAAGGCGCTGCTTTTCGCACTTTTACAGCCCGATAAAAATATGAAGGAATTACAGAATAAAAGCAATTTCACAGAGATAATGTATCTTCAGGAGGAAATGAAAACTGCACCCTTCGGTGATGTGTGGAATGAATATCTTGAGAGAGAAAATGTACCGACAGATTATCTTACTGAAGTTAAAAAATACGAACAGGAAGTTCTGGTGAAAAGAGTATGAAGGATATTTTAACTGCTCCCTTTGTGGAAGAAATGAAAAAGACCACCGCAAATATGTACCGTCTCGGCTGGGACGAAAGAAACGGCGGTAATATAAGCTATATGCTCGACGAAAACGAAGTAAAAGAATATCTTGACCTTGATAATGTGCTCCGCACAATTCCTACGGGCTTTGATGCCACTGACCTTATCGGTAAGATTTTTATCGTTACGGGTACAGGCAAGTATTTCAAAAATGTTGAGGCTGACCCCGAAACAAACTTAGGCATTATCCGTATTGCAAAGGACGGTACAACCGCAGAGCTGCTTTGGGGCTACAAGGACGGGGGCAAATTTACAAGCGAGCTGCCTGCTCACCTTATGAGTCATATGGCAAGACTTAAGGTTGACCCCGAAAACAGAGAAGTCGGATCGTAGCCATGTCGTTCTGTGAGCCAG
>JAZNWI010000189.1:0-5072 GCA_045593305.1 Clostridia bacterium
TGTGGAAATGCCGTTTAAAACATGCAGATTTCCAAAGCTTTTCTTAAGGTTATCAACATGGATTTTTACATTTCTAGTTTCTGCCACGATTCAAGCTCCTTTCCAGTGCATTTGCAACCTGCTGAAGTGCAAGGATTACAATAAGGTACATAATTCCAACAATAGTCCATACCTGAAAAGATTTAAAGGTTATAGCGATTACATTCTGTGCCTTGTTAACAAGTTCCGGGAAACCGATAACTGACAGAATTGATGTATCCTTAAGTGTTATTATAAACTGGTTTACGATACTTGGGATCATGTTTTTAATAGCCTGTGGTAGAACAACTCTGAACATTGATCTCCAGTATGTAAGTCCAAGGCTTCGTGCAGCCTCCATTTGTCCTTTGTGTATAGACTGTATTCCTGCACGGATTATTTCTGACATATAAGCACCGCAGTTTAAAGCAAGACAGATTGTTCCTGCTTCAAGCGGTGAAAAGACCACGCTTGTGCCGAATATAGTTTTTAGTCCGTAAGGTACACCGTAAAACACGAAAAATGCCAAAACAATCATTGGCACACCACGAATAAGATTTACATATATCTTTGAAATAGCGTTTGCAACCTTATTATTTACTACGCTTGACAGACCAAAAAATATACCCAGAACACATCCGAATAACAATCCCCAAAGTGCAAGAAGCAAGGTTTGTCCCATAGCCGAAAGCAAGAGCGGGCTGTATGTATTTAAAATTTGGCTCATAGAGCAAAAAGCCTCCCTATACATTCTATAAGGGCATCGGTTCCCCAATGCCCTTACAGTCAATTTTTGTTAAATGATTAGCCGAGATACTTTGCGATAATCTCGTCGTAAGTGCCGTTAGCCTTAATATTTGCAAGACCCTTATTGAACTTGTCAACAAGTTCCTGGTTAGCGCTATCAAAGATTGCAAAACCATACTGAGCCGGGTCATTTTCTGTTCCGTCAACATACTTCATGTCAAGTTCACCAATTTTGATGTTGTACTTTAAGATTGGTGTATCGTCAAGACAAGCATCTACCTGACCGCCCATAACTGCCTGATACATATCAGGTGATGTTGAGAATGTTACAACTTCAAAGCCGTATTCATTCTTAATGCTTTCAGCATACTGGTTACTCATTGTACCGTTCTTAACAGCAACTTTCTTACCATTTAAATCAGCAAAGCCTGTGATAGCAGAATCTGTAGCTACTGCCATACCCTGAGTTGCATCATAGTAACCATCTGAGAAAATCCAGCCTGATGCTTTTCTTTCGTCTGTAATTGAAGCACCTGCGATCATACCGTTAGCCTGACCTGCCTGACATGCTGCGATAGCTGCATCCCAACCAACATACTGAAGGTCATATGTAAATCCCTGGTCTTCTGCAATAGCTGCCAAAATGTCCATATCGATACCAACGATGTTGCCGTCAGCATCCTGGAATTCAAATGGGCTGAAGCCCTTATCTGTTGCAATTACATAATCAGCGTTTCCGCCTGCGCCGCCACATGCTACAAGTGCTAAGCACATAGCTGCTGCTAGAATTAGTGATAAAAATTTCTTCATTTCTGATTCCTCCAAATTTCTATTTTTTATTCACTTTAACAAAAATATACTTTATTATAACACAACTCTTTTAAAAAATCAACATTTTTCTGTACCAAGTGTTAAAATTTCATAAGGTTTTACTGTAATCTGCCACTTTTCCCCATCATCTTTTAGAGTTTCAATCTTTTCTTCAATCACATTACTCAAATAAAGATTGCTTATTACCTCTGTTTTCCGGATGGTTAAAACCTGTTCTTTATTGGTATAGTTGGTCCATCTTGCAATAATATCATTTCCGTTCATTTTCTGCTTGAATGCGGTCTGCTTTAACCCATTTCCGCTCCACGAAAGAATTTTATTCGGAAGTTTTTTGCCACTATATGCTCCAAGCTGTACCATAGCCATCGGGTACTGATACTGGGCAAGCTCTGAGTAAACATCTTCTTCATTCCGGAACGGAATGATGCAATATTCAAAGGTCAACTCCTTTTGAACCTGCGAAACTTCTGTTGGGAAAACTCCCCAATCGCCCATTTCACCAACTGAGCGTACAAGGGTGACTGCAATGGTATCATCCATAGTTTCGTACTCATAAAGGCCAATGTTTCCAATTGAAATTCCGCAAGTCTCATCCGCCATCATTACAAATCCCTGCTGATGCTCACATCCGCTTGGATATGTCCAGGTTGGTTTGTGACTATTGTTTCTCTTTGCAGACTCAAATACGGACTCTGCCTTGTGAGTTTTTGTTCTGAGTCCCGTTGGGAACAACACGCGAAGTCTGTGATCTTTTGCATTGTTTACTATCTGAGTTTTTATATCAAGTCGCTTTGAGTCTTTTTCAAGAGAAATGTAGGTTACTATCTCAAGTGTCACCATTTCCTTACTTCTCCCTGCTTTTCGGGATGTTATAGGAACATGGTAGGTTATATTATCCTTAAGTCTTTCGTCACCTTGTTTTGGGATCTTAAGCTCTACTGTTACCTTATATTCCGTTACAAATTCTTCATTTCTGATAAGTTCAACCTTTGCAGGCTTCTTGCCTGATAAAATCGGCTTATCTACAGTTGGAATATATGTATATTCGTGGCCTGTATCCCCTGTATCTTCAAATCTCAAAAGTTCTTTGTAGCATTTTCCTGAAATCTTATCCAAAAGGTCAACTGTTCCGTTTTTGTTTATACTAGCCTTTAAGTATTTATTTTCAAGCACATTCTTCTCTTGTTTCTTCGGCTTTTCCTGTACTTTTTCTGTCTTTCTTATTCCGTACACCTTATACCCCATAGACGGAACATCTTCCGCAAGGAAAGACAGAGTTATACGCTCTGCAACATAGCGGATTCTGAACTCACGCTTTGGAAGGTCGTAGCAGAATGCACTTCTTCGGTTTAAGACAGTACAAGGAATCACCATTCCGTCCTCATCAACAAGTTCATATTCGCCTGTATACAGACTTTCTGCCACCTTTTTAAGATTTTCGTGTAAATCTTTCTCACTTCTACAGAAAGTACGGTCTATATCAACATCGCACTCTATAAGTCTGTTTCGCTTTTGGGACATTGTGTTAAACACGCAAAGAGTGGCATCAAAGCCGTCAAAAGCAGATGTATCAATATGCTCTTTCAAGTATTCAAGATTTTCGTTTATAACCATCTCAGCACTTTGTCTTGCCTTATCAAATCGTGTTTTCATTTCCATATTGACTTCGTCACAACTGCAACCGCAAATTGAGTCGTGCGGATGGTTTTTCATAAGTGTTTTCCAGGAATAAAGAAGCATTTCGTGTGGATATTCTTTTCCCAGGCTTGATGCAATAACGCTTAGAGGCTCTGCAACCGCCTCAAGTAACAGCTCACACTTTCTGTTCATAATTTTAAGGTCAACATTTGCAGACGCTGTGTTTACAAGGTTGAACCAGCCATCTGTATCCTGACCGATAAGCTCACCAACCACAGGCTTTTCTTCCTGCGGAATAGTCTTTATGATACTATCCATATAGTCATTGAAATTTGAATGGATAAAGTTATAATCAGGATATTTTTCACAGGCCTTAGAAAGTGCTTCCGTCAGATTTGTCTGCACAGGCTCATGGTCGCAACCGTTCATCAAAAGAAGCTCATCAGCGGATGCATATTTTTCTACATTCCCAAGAGTCCTTTCCCAATATTCTTCTATGTTTTCTGTAGGTATTTCCATACCATTTGAGTACCAATTCAAAAATACAACGGCAGGAATTTTAGTACCATCAGGTGACTGCCAGTAGATTTCAGAATACTTTGACACAAATTCACTGTCATCTAAAACTTCGTTGTTATTTCCGATTCCCTTGATACCTCTGCCAAAGGCAATACCTTTCATACCCGCCTGAAATAAAATTTGTGGCATTTGCCCTGCATTTCCAAAGGCATCAGGGAAATATCCCACCTTGGTTATACCGCCAAGCTTTTTGGAAAGGTCCATTCCTACCAGAAGATTTCGTACATTCGCCTCGCCACTGGTTAAAAATTCATCCTGAAGAACATACCAAGGTCCTACCATGAATTTTCCTTCAGCTATTAGTTTTTTAAGTTTGTCCGCATTTTCAGGTTTTACCTCAAGATAGTCTTCCACCAAAGCTGTGTGTCCATCCAAATGAAAGCTTTTGAATTCAGGGTCGGTTTCAAAAAGCTCGATACATTCGTCTATTAAGGTTATAAGCTTTGCTCTGTGTGCTTCAAATGACATATACCATTCTCTGTCCCAATGGGTATGGGAAATAATATGTACATTTTTCATGGATGGTTCCTCCAAAATGTAAGGTTTTGATTTTCTTTGATTATATCATTACTTTTTTGGTATTTCAAGCAAAAACGCAGTTCTTTTTAAAAAGAACTGCATTTATTAACTCTTTGGTTTTGGCTTAAAAATGAGAGCTGCCAGAACACCAAATATGCAGGCAGCACAAATCCCCGCAGCTCCTGCCGTAAAGCCTCCTGTAAAGATTCCTAGAAATCCATTTTCTGCAACAGCTTTTTCCACACCTTTGCAAAGGGTGTATCCGAATCCGGTTAGTGGCACAGTGGCTCCTGCTCCTGCAAACTCAACCAAAGGTTCATATATTCCAAAAAGCTGAAGCACAACACCCAGCGACACAAAGGAAACCAGTATCCTTGCAGGTGTCAGCCTTGTTTTATCAATTAAAATCTGACCTACCACACAGATAAGTCCGCCTACGACAAACGCTTTTAAATAATCCATCTTATCACCCTTTCGTATCTATTATGAGAGCGTGTGCAATTGACGGAATAGTCTCACCCTGAAACAAGAGCTGAGGGTTCATTAACGCTCCTGTTGCCATCAGTATCATACGCCCGATATTCCCTCTTTTAAGTTCCTTGAAAACATGTCCGCAAAACACACTTCCACAGCATCCGCAGCCACTTCCGCCTGCATGAACATCCTGACCTTTTATGTCAAAAATCATCTTTCCGCAATCCTTATGCTTAGGGTAAATGTTATACCCGTCTATATCCATA
>JAZNWI010000190.1:0-11365 GCA_045593305.1 Clostridia bacterium
AGAAAAGGTAATCGATGTTGAATATGTAATGCAGGATGTTTCAATTCTTCCTGAAGGCAGAAAAAAACCATTTGGAACAACTCATGCAATTCTTTGCTGTAAGGATACAGTAAAAGAACCATTTGCAGTTATCAATGCTGACGACTACTATGGTGCAAATGCATTTACAGAAATTCACGACCACCTTGCAAAAGCAGAGGGCTTTGATTTCTGCATGGTAGGCTATGACCTTGACAAGACAGTTTCTGAAAACGGAACTGTTGCAAGAGGTTGCTGTGTAATAGAAAACGGATACCTAAAGGATATTGTTGAAAGAACAAAAATCAATTCACAGATGCAGTTTACAGAAGATGATGGTGCAACCTGGACACAGCTTCCAGCAGACCAGAAGGTTTCAATGAACCTTTGGGGATTCACTCCGGATATCTTCCCTGAGCTTGAAAAGGAATTTGCAAACTTCCTTGAAACAGCTGACCTTATGAAAGATGAATGCTTGATTCCTAACACTGTTGACAAGATGATGAAAGCAGGCCTTGCAACTGTTAAGGCATACTCAAATAAGGATAAGTGGTACGGAATTACATATCGTGAAGATAAGGAAGAAGTACAAAAGGCAATTGCAGACCTTTGTGCACAAGGTCTTTATGACGGCATCTGATAACTGAATATAAAGTAAAAACTCTGTTTTTTGACAGAGTTTTTTGTTTTTACAAAAAATTCTAAATTCATTTACAAATAAAAATTATTATGATATAATAATTTTATAGTGAGATTTTATACATAAAAATATAAAAAGAATTGAGAATATTAATTTAAATTAGGAGGTAGAATCGTGAAAAAGTTTTCGAGGCATGGAATTTCTATTTTGCTTATAATGTTTATGGCAATTTCGATTATTCCGGGAATTGAAGCAACAGTCAATGCGGCTGATGGTGTATGTATTACAGGTGGAAGCCATACTATTGAACGCTTCGAAGCAAAAAAACCACTATACACCGAGGCTGGATGGGAGGCTTATGAGGTTTGTACACAACCGGACTGCCCGTACACAACATTTAAGGCAATACCGGCACTTGGTGAACCGGAAATTAATGACTATGGAACATTCATAGAAAATTTGACATTGCTTGAAATGATAGCTAATCAGTATGTAATGGAATTTCCGGGTAATGACCCATTAGGTCTTGTCATCAAATACATTCGTACAGGTGTTGACAGATATAATTCGGGCTCATGGGGAATTATGGCTGGCTATGAAGACAAGGCATTTGCTGATTATGTAAGAAGATATGAAAATGAATTCAACAATCAGATAGAAAATGTTGACGAGTATTTTAAATTCACAGCGCTTAAAAACATCAACAATTTCACCCTTCCTAATGGCAATATGGTTGATTTGGGACACATGTTTGGTACATTGGACATTTCATATACCAACAAAAACAGCCTGGACCATGCGGATGTCGGCGGTTGGGCAGGCGATTTGGTTGACCTTATGTCTTCTGCAGATACAGACATGGTCAGTGGTGAAATAGAAGAAATGGTTGCCATTCTGAAGGAAGGCTATTTCTTAAAGAACCCTCAACCAAACGATGTATTTAGTCTCGCTGACTTCTACGGAGATTTGGATGCATATTATGTATTCAATACTCTTTTAGAAAGAGGCTACAGTGTTGATGAAGAAACAGGCATAGGAACATTGACTCAGGTTATTATGGAGTACTTTACAGAGACTCTTTCCCAAGAAGACAGAGCAAAGTACTTTTTAAAGAACCGTCTTGGTAATGTGGGAACAAGAGAACAGGTAAGAAATGCTGTATATAATGCATATACAGGAAATCAGACTATTACAACTCTTGAAGCTACAAGAGAGTTCAAAACAAGTCAGGAGAACATCGTTAATTTAAGAAAAGCGTCTTGTTATGTTTTTGCAGATTACATTTGTAATCTTGCAGGCGACTATGTTGAGATAGAAAATAATCCGTATTATTCTGATTACAATGTAGAAACATCAAGCTTAGCACCTGGTGTAATGCATGAAACACATTATGCAACAACCCAGGACGGAAAGCAGATGGTTTACTATACTGCGACAGCAGACCTTTCAAATAAGAATTTAACTGTTTATGCAAACTATAACGAAAACGATCCTGAATTGGGCTGGAATTTATCACGAGTTCTTGATCAGGCAAATGCGGCCCAGAATAAGTATGGGGATCCTGAGAGTGATAAATACATAGAAAATTATCAGGTGGTTGCGTCAATCAACGCTGATGGCTTTGATATGGGAACTGGTGAGCCGGGCGGACTATTGGTTATGAACGGAACAGAGTATCACCCAGCAAACTCAAGCGGCTTCTTTGGTATTACTAAAGACGGAAAAGCAGTTATCGGAACTACTGCTGAATATAAGGAAACATATAAAGACATTCTTCGCGATGGCGTTGGTGCTTTTGGTGTTACACTTGTAAAGGACGGAAAAATTGCTGTAGCTCATAATGATAACTATACTCAGGACAGAGCTTCAAGAACTGCAGTTGGTATAACCAAAACAGGAAAAGTTGTATTTATGGTTCTTGACGGAAGACAGGAGCCTCGCTCATGTGGTGGAAGTATGCAGGAAATTGCTCAAATCATGCTTGAGGCAGGATGTCAGGTAGCAGTTAACCTGGACGGTGGCGGATCAACAACATTTGTAACAAAACCTGAAGGTGAAGAAGAACTTAAAGTAACAAACAGCCCATCAGATGGATATGCACGTTCGGTAAGTACATCACTTATGATGGTGTCAACTGCTCCATCATCAACAAAGTTTGATCATGCAAGACTTGACAGCGATTATTCATATGTAACAACAGGGACGCCAATTAAAATTACACCTGTAGGTCTTAGTGCAACAGGAAATGTAGTGGACCTTCCTGAAAATTGCCAGTGGCGAATTGCAACTTTCGCAGATAGTGCCACAATATCTGAAGATGGTGTATTTGTAGGAAATACAAACTGGCGAGATGTTGACATCGAACTTGTTTGCGATGGTGCGGTGATAGGTCATACCACAATCCATGTGGTTAGCCCAAACAATGTATATTTTGAAAGAAAAACATTAGATACTGTTTTTGGTGCGGTAATAGATATTCCGGTTGCAGCTGTTTACAACGGAAATGCAGTAGCAATTAATGAAAATGATGTTATTCTATCAATTAATCCTGCAAAAGCAGGAACAATTGATGGATACAAGCTGACTGTTGGGGAGAATACTTCAGTTAAAACCGCTTCTGTTATTGCAACACTTGCGGCTGATGAGAGTATTTCAAGTACATTGTCAATAAATATTTACAAACAGGGTGAAAACACATTCGATTTTGACAAAGCAACAGGCGGAAACAGAGAATTTGCATGGTATCGTGAGGTTTCTAATTCTGTTACGGACGATAATATTTCATATACTGCTATAGATTCAAACGAGGATATGGTAACATCTTATATCTTTGCTATTGATATGAGAGAGATACCTATTCCAACTCAGCTTGAGGATCTGACATATATGCTTCCTGGTGCAGACGATATGGATGCATCAGCATGGAACTTCCTTCTTCAGTTGGCAGAACGTATAAGTGTTTTAACTGAAGTAAAGCCGGTTCTGAAGTTTGACCCAAGATTTGATGTTGACTATAGCGAAATTGAAGTTATAAACGAATATTTCTATCTTGACAAAACAGAATTTGATGCAGAAAAGAATGAACTTACTTTAATTCTGAAGTGGCATGACCAGACTTCAAGCATAAAGCCTGAAACAGCAAATCCTTTATGTATGGTAAAAGGTATAAAACTTACACCAAAAGATGATGCATATAATGAAGGCAAGATAAACGCCGTTCATATGGGTGAAGCAAGCTACACAATTTATCTTCGTGCCAGCGCTTTATACACATTCTCTTCAAAACCTGAGAATCAGGAAATATACGGACTATATCCTTTCAAAAACACATTTATTGATAAAAATGGAGAAGAACAGGATGAGCGCGGTGGCTATTTCCACGATATATATAAAGAAATAGAAGACAGATATACACTTTCCTGCGTAAAGAAAAATGGCTGGATTAACGAAGAAGGCGGCTTTGCCTATTACATTGAGGGCGAAAAGCTGACAGGTGTTCAGCTGGCTGACGGATACTATTATGATTTCGGTGCAAATGGTATCAATGTGGGTCAGACAAAATACACAGGATTCTTTGAAAAAGATGGAAAGACCTATTATGCAAGACTTGGTGAACTTATAAAATCCAAGTGGCAGCTTGTGGGAGATACAATGTACCACTGCCATGATGACGGAGAAGCATGTATAACAACTGTCAAAAACCCTATTACATGCGTAAAGGGAGGAGTCAGAACATATACATGTACACAATGTGCAACTACTAACAAAAGCGCATTTGTAAATCCGGAAGGTCATGACTGGGACAATAACTATAAGTGTCATGTGTGTGGAACACAAGGTGTGGATATTGCAACAGGACTGGTACGATTTGGAAAGATAGACAGCCCAAGAACATCTACTTCTGAACCTAGATACGAGCAAACAACTATAGGTGTTCGCCCATCAACACATATAACATTTGACGAAAAAACAGCTCTTACATGGTCTAATGATGCGACGCTTAATTCTGACCACACCATGAGAGACCTATATGTTTCATGGACAAATGACAGAGGTATAGGAAAAGCATATGTAAACTTCACTGGTAAAGGAAATTACTATGGTGAAGCACAATTAACATATAGCATTCTTCCTGCAAATGTTAAAAACTTCAAAGCTGAACCAAGTTCAGATGCAGTTACACTTACCTGGAACAAATCACCGGGTGCAGGATATTACAGAGTGTATAGATATAAAGATGGAAAACGAACAAAACTTGGTGAAACAACAGGAACAACATACACAGTAACAGGACTTGATGCTCAAACGGAATACACATTCTCAGTTGCAAGTTCAGCGGTTTCAACTGATGGCCAAAATAAGGTGTATAACTGCTCAAAATGGGCAGATGTTACAACAACAACCAAAGCATTGCCTGCAACATCCGGAATGGTAAGCAATATAAAGGCAGTAGTTGGTGTACATGAAAGCAATATGCTTACCATAAACGATGTAAAATACGTTATGTTACCTGGTAGCGTAAAGATTGATGCGGTTAAGCTAAGTCTTGTTGCAACCAGCGGTGCAAACGGAAGAAAATTGTCTATATCAGGCGATTTGGGAAGTGAAACTGCCAATCTGGTTACCGGTAGCAATACAGTAACATTCGATTTGAGTGGAATAGCAACTGTATCTGGTGGCAAGTACAACGTAAACCTATCTATTGATAGTGCCGCACCGATGGAAATTGTTATAATGCATGGTGCAAAGGTTCCGTCTATGTTCATAACAAGTGATGATCCGGAAAAGGATAGAGACTTTGTTGACCGTGAAAAAACGAACAAAGCTACCGGAAGTATGTATTTAGTAAATGCATCAGGAACTAAGATCTATGACGGAAATCTTACTGAAATAAAGGCGAGAGGAAACTCAACTTTTGCACACTATAATAAAAAAGCATACCAGATCAAGCTTGGAACAAAGACAGACCTTATAGGAAATGGTGAAAAGATAAAGACTTGGGTACTTCTTGCAAATTATGGCGATGCAACAATGATGCATGACAAATTTATGAAGGATTTAGCTCAGGAATTTGGTATGAGCTATACTGCAGACAGTGATTGGATAAATCTATGGTATGATGGTGAATATCGTGGAACATATCTCATCAGTGAAAAGAACTCAGTAGGTTCAACATCTGTTGATGTTACTGATATGGAAGAAGGTTACGAAGACCTTAATCCGGGATATGGTGACGATGCTCAAACTGCATACGGTGCAAATAAATATGGCCAGTTGTACCAGTACACAGTTGGACTTACCGACCCTGAAGACATTACAGGCGGATATCTGATTGAATTAAATCACGATTATATTGATGAAGTAAACGGATTTAAGACAAGACAAGGAAAAGGCATCAATATTAAATCACCTGAATGGCTAAGCGAAAGTGCAGTTAAGTACATCAGCGAATACTATCAGGAATTTGAAGATGCGGTTTATGCCGTTGACGGTAACGGTCAGTACACAGGATATAACGAAGAAACAGGAAAATATTTCTACGAATATGTTGACCTTGATTCTCTTGTTAAAATCTTTGCTATACAGGAAATAGGCTTAAACCCTGACGGTTTTATTTCATCACTATACTTCAATAAAGATGCAAATGATATTATGTATGTTGGCCCTATATGGGATCAGGATATGACTCTTGGAACTGGCTGGTCAAAATATATAAGCTCAAGCACCAAGGACTATCATTATCTTGCAGAAGCACTTATAAACATTCCTGTTTTCAAAGCAAGACTTTCTAATTTCTTTGGAAATAAAGCAGTAGAAATCGTAGAAGAAACCATAAGTCAGGGTGGAACAATAGACAAGAATTACAATAAGCTTTCACAAAGTGCAGAAATGAACTATACTTTGTGGCCGTATGTAAGAGTTGGAGACCCTACAAAGAGTGAACATATCTGGGAAAATGCAACTTATGACTTAGTTGTTGACGATATGAAATCATGGTTAGGAACACGACTTGGTATCTTAAAAGAAAGACTTATTGTTGACGACGAACACGAACATGTATGGGATGCAGGAAAGGTAACAGTAGAGCCTACATATACAGAAGCCGGTGAAAAGACATACACATGTATTATATGTGATGAAGAAAAAACAGAAATTCTTCCAATAATTACTCATACACATGACTGGGATGACGGTATTGTAACTCTAGAGCCTACTTGTACAGAAAACGGCGAAAAAACATATACATGTACATTGTGTGGAGAGGAAAAAACAGAAGAAATCGGTACAACAGATCACACATACGGAAGCTGGCAGAAGGATGATGCCGTAAACCATAAGAAAGTATGCGTATGCGGTGATGTAGTAAAAGAAATCCATGACTGGGATGATGGTGTTGTAACTCTGGAACCTACATATACAGAAGTTGGCGAAAAGACATACACATGTACTGTATGTGGTGAAGAAAAGATAGAAACACTTCCGATAATTGGCCACACACATGACTGGGATGACGGTGTTGTAACTCTGGAGCCTACATGCACAGAAGCTGGTGAAAAGACATATACATGTACTGTATGTGGCGAAGAAAAGACAGAAGCTATTGCATCAACAGGCCACTCCTATGGCGAATGGGAAGCAGAGGATGACAAAAACCACAAGAAAGAATGTTCATGTGGGGATGTTGTAAGAGAAATCCACGATTGGGATGATGGTGTTATAACAATAGAACCTACATATACAGAAGTGGGTGAAAAGACATATACATGCGCTGTGTGTGATGAAGAAAAAACAGAAATTCTTCCGATAATTAGTCATACTCATGACTGGGATGACGGTGTTGTAACTCTGGAGCCTACATGCACAGAAGCTGGTGAAAAGACATATACATGTATTGTATGTGATGAAGAAAAAACAGAAGTTATTGCATCAACAGGTCATACCTATGGCGAATGGGAAATGGATGATGAAGAAAACCACAAGAATAAATGCTCATGTGGTGACATAATTAAAGAAGCGCATACATGGGATGACGGTGTGGTAAGCAAAGCACCGACAGAAACAGAACCAGGGGTTAAAACATACACATGTGAAGTATGTAGCTTCACAAAGACAGAAGAAATCCCTGCGATAGCAGAAAATGTAACTTTAACAGTTGGAAATGTAAGAGCAAGAACAGGAATGAACATTACTGTTCCAATAAGTATCTCAAACAATAGCGGTCTTACAAGACTTGAGGCAATATTTGAGTACAACACCGAGGTCCTTACATTAACAGGAGTTAAAGCAGGTAATGCACTTGGTAACTTAACATTTACTCCACCTGCAGATATTAGTGTAAGTTCTCTAACTTTTGTCTGGGATGGTGAAGAAGTAGATGACACCAATGGCGACATATTATATCTAAACTTCAGCATAGCAGACGAAGCACTTATCAAAAAACATAAGATTCTAGTTAATTTCGAAATTACTGGTAATCAGGGAGAAAATGATGTTACAGTAATTTTGGATAACGGAAATCTAACCCTTATAGAACATATTTCCGGCGATGCAAACAACGATAAATTTGTTGACGGAAAAGACGTCGTTGCACTAAGACAATATCTTGCTGAGGGTTATGGAGTTACTATATCTGAACAGTGTGCAGATGTAAATAAAGACGGAAAACTGGATGTTAAGGATATAGTTATTATGAGACGATATATTGTTGGCGGATATGGTGTAGAACTTAAGTAAAGAAAAAACGCAAGATTAAGTCTTGCGTTTTTTTGTAAAAAAAATGTAAAAATACATTTACAAATCAAAAAAGTTATGATATAATGGCTTTATAAAGGAGCTTTATACCAAAAAAGCAAAAAAATTGAAAGAAGGAGATATAAAATGAAAAAGAAAATTTTAAGTTTTGTAGTTGTGATTAGTATATTAGCCAGCCTATTCGTAGCATTAACAATCACAGCAAGTGCTGAAAATGATCTAATCGGTGAAACTACAGTAGGCGACACTACAACAGGTAACGGCACAACAGGCAACGGAACAACTGGTGACGGAACAACTGGTGACGGAACAACTGGTGACGGTACAACTGGTGACGGTACAACTGGCGACGGTACAACTGGTGACGGTACAACTGGTGACGGTACAACTGGCGACGGTACAACTGGCGACGGTACAACTGGTGACGGAACAACTGGCGACGGTACAACTGGTGACGGTACAACTGGTGACGGTACAACAGGCGACGGTACAACTGGCGACGGTACAACTGGTGACGGAACAACTGGTGACGGAACAACTGGTGACGGAACAACTGGTGACGGAACAACTGGTGACGGAACAACTGGTGACGGTACAACTGGTGACGGAACAACTGGTGACGGTACAACTGGTGACGGAACAACTGGTGACGGTACAACTGGTGACGGTACAACTGGCGATAGCACAACAGGCGACGATACAACAGGCGACAGCACAACTGGTGGTCCTTGTTCAGGAGATCACTCATGGAATGCAGGTGTAGTAACAAAAGAAGCTACAGAAATTGAAGAAGGCTATAAGGCGTTTACATGTACTGCATGTGGTAAAGTATATTTCGAGATTCTAGACAAAGTAGTTCCTGAATATGTAGTTGGCGATGCTGGTGGTGACGGTGTAGTTGATACAAAGGACATCATTAAAATCAGACAGTCTATTGCAGGTGGATATGATGTGCAAGTCAATGACAACGCTGCTGACATTAACAGAGACGGTGTTAAGGACGTAAGAGACGTTGTATTCTTAAGAAGAGTAATTGCTGGTGGCTACGGAATCAATTTATAATAGTGAAAAACGCAAGATTTAGGTCTTGCGTTTTTTTGTGCAAAAAAATACTAAAAAACTTTGATAAAACTATTGACAAAGGCAAGGTGGTAGTATATAATAACACCTGTAAAGTTTTTTTAGTTTACACCGAGAGGGTGGTGATGGTTCTGGCTAAGGATTTATCAGTAAGTGTTCTTCTTGATTTTTATGGTGAACTTTTAACACCGAAGCAGGCAGAGGCGCTTGACCTTTATTATAATCAGGACCTATCTCTTGCCGAAATTGCCGAGGATACAGGCGTATCTCGACAAGGTGTAAGGGCCTTTATAAGACAAGGTGAAGCACACCTTATAAACTTTGAAGAAAAGTTAGGTATGGCAAAAAGATTTGCCGAGATTTCAAAGCTTGTTGAAGGTATAGAAGAACTTTCAGAAAATGACGATACAAAAAAAATAATTTTAGAAATTAAAAAAAGGCTTTAAAGGTGGTGAAAACGTTGGCATTTGAAAACTTAGGTGAAAAGCTTAGCGGTGTCTTCAAAAAATTAAAGGGCACAGCAAAAATTACTGAAAAAGACATTAAAGAAGCAATGCGAGAAGTTAAGCTTGCACTACTTGAGGCTGACGTTAACTTTAAGGTTGTAAAAGATTTTATAAAAACTGTTTCTGAAAAGGCTATGGGCGAAGAGGTTATGGAAAGCCTTACACCAAGCCAGAACGTTCTAAAGGTTGTTCGCGAAGAACTTATATCTTTAATGGGCACAGAAAATGCCAGAATTGAGTTTTCTAAAAATGCCCCAACTGTTATCATGATGTGCGGTCTTCAGGGGGCCGGTAAAACTACTGCTTCTGCAAAACTTGCACTTCACTTAAGAAAAACTTTTGATAAAAGACCGCTACTTGTAGCCTGTGACGTTTACCGTCCTGCAGCAATCAAGCAGTTACAGGTTTTAGGTGACCAGATAGGTGTTGCCGTGTTCTCAATGGGAGATGGCGAAAGCCCTGTAAAAATTGCAAAGGCTGCAGTTGAGCACGCGAAAAAGCATGGAAACGACCCTGTTATCATAGATACAGCGGGCCGACTTCATATAGATGAAGTTCTTATGGAAGAACTTTCACAAATTACAAAAGAAACTAACCCTGCCGAGACGCTTTTGGTGGTTGACGCAATGACAGGTCAGGATGCGGTTAATGTAGCTGAGCACTTTAACTCGCAGCTTGAAATCACCGGCGTAATACTGTCAAAACTTGATGGTGATACCCGTGGTGGTGCGGCACTTTCTGTAAAAGCCGTAACGGGTAAGCCAATAAAGTTTGCATCTGTTGGTGAAAAGCTATCTGAGCTTGAGCCTTTCCATCCGGACAGAATGGCAAGCAGAATCCTTGGCATGGGCGATGTTATGACCCTTATTGACAAAGCTCAGGAAGTGGTTGATGAAAAGCAGGCAGAAGAGCTTGAGAAAAAGATGCGTGAGCAGACTTTTGACTTAGAAGACTTCCTCGCGCAGCTTCAGCAGATAAAGAAAATGGGTTCAATCACTCAATTACTTGGAATGATGCCTGGTGTTGATAAAAAGGCACTTGATCAGGTGAATGAGGCTGATACTGAAAAGAAAATGAAGCGTACCGAGGCAATAATCCAGTCAATGACCCCTGAGGAAAGACAAAAGCCAAAGATTATTGCAGCAAGCCGAAAGGTGAGAATTGCAAAAGGTAGCGGAACAAGAGTTCAGGATGTAAATGAGCTTTTGAAGCAGTTTGAAAGCATGCGTCAGATGATGAAGCAGATGACGGGAAACCGCGGAAAGTTTATGAAGAAAATGAAACGCTTCGGCGGAAAATTTTAAGGTATTGATGCCATTTGGGCTTTAATATACAAAAGAAATATTATTTGGAGGTGAAACAACATGGC
>JAZNWI010000191.1:0-7656 GCA_045593305.1 Clostridia bacterium
AGGGTGGGTGATACCAACTGCATAGCAGTAGTTTTTAAGTGTCTTTTCAACTGCCGCAACAGTCAGCGGTTTTCCACCACGACCTAAAAAAGCATATCCTGAATCTCTTGCATCTTCGCTATCAGGGTCAAGGTATTCCCAAAGAGCATTATTAACCTGCACCGGCATAAAAATTTCTTGTTGGTCGCCACCTTTTCGGGTAACAATGAAAGATTGGGTGTTAAAATCAATATCTTTAATTTGCAAATTCACAAGCTCGCTTACACGGACGCCTGTGCCAAGATATGTAACAAAAATAGCAATATCGCGGAGTTTTTTATTGTTATATTCTGTAAGGCTTCTGCCTTCGAAATAGTTTTCGCCATGGAAAATTACATCCAAAAGCTTAACAGTTTCCTGTGTGGTTAGCGGTTTCTTGATTTTTTGATGAAGCTTTACAAAATCCACCTTGTCGGTGACATTTTGCTTAATTTGTTCGGTTTTATAAAGGTAAATAAACATACCACGAACGGCAGAAAGCTTGCGGTTTATACCATAAGGCGAATTTTTACAAATTCTTTTAACAATACGGCCTGATTGTGATACATATTCAGTTTCATATTCACGAAGATATGCCTTAAAACGAATCAAATCACTTGGGGTTACATTATCAATATGCTTTAGTGTAAAATCCTCATTTTTCTCAATTTCAGGGTGCTTAAAAATACGGAGATAGTTAAGAAAAACACGAACATCAAGGCTATATCCCAGCTGTGTGTTAATACTTTCACCGCTATAATATTCTTCAATATAGGAAAAAACAAAGTCAGGAAGTTCGCTTAAGTAATTCCTTAAATAATGCTGCTTCGCCACTAAAAACACCCCTTTTCTACTTATTAGTATAAAAGCTTTTTTGGTATTTTTCAATAAAAATTCAAGATTTGTAATATTATTTTCATATTATTTATAGACTTTGAGGGAATAATATGTTAAAATGGAGATAATAAGTCATAGAAAGGATTGATAATATGGCAATTTTGATTAACAGCGAGCTAGGTGAAATTTCTGTTAACAATAACGTAATTGCACAAATAGCCGGAGCTGTAGCTACTAACTGCTACGGCGTTGTTGGTATGGCTTCTAAAAGTACAAAAGACGGAGTTATAAAGCTTCTTAAAATGGAAAATATGTCGCGCGGTATCAAGGTTGATGTGGAAGAAAACGGAATTGTAATCGACCTTCATATCATAGTAGAATACGGTGTAAATATAAATGCTATCTGCGATAGCATCGTTCATAATGTAAAATATAAGCTTGAGCATAACACAGGACTAAAGGTGACCAAGGTAAATGTATTGGTAGAATCAGTCAGAGTTAAGGAGTAACAAGATGGTTAATGGAAAATTGCTTGCACAGATGTTTATTTCCGGTGCAAATAATTTATATAACAACAGAGTCTTAGTTGATGAACTAAATGTGTTCCCGGTACCTGATGGTGATACCGGAACAAATATGTCAATGACAGCTAACGCTATGGCAAAGGCACTTCTTGAGGTGCAGACTGAGTCTGTAACAAAAGTTGCTGATATTATGTCTTTTGCAACACTTCGTGGAGCAAGAGGAAACTCTGGCGTTATTCTGTCACAGTTTTTCCGTGGCATTTCTAAAAGCCTTAAGGGAAAAGCTGAATGTGAGGCAGAGGATATCGCAAAAGCTTTGGTAAGCGGTTCTGAAACTGCATATAATGCGGTTATGAACCCAACCGAGGGTACAATTTTAACAGTAGCAAGAGAGGCTGCAACTGCTGCAGATAAGGCGGAAGGTGATTTGAACGCTCTGTTTTCTGCTGCAGTAAAAAGAGGAGCTAAAGCTCTCGCTAAAACACCTGAAATGCTTCCTGCACTAAAAAAAGCAGGAGTGGTTGACGCAGGTGGTCAAGGTTGGCTTTTCGTATTAGAGGGTGCGCTATATTTCCTTGAAAACGGAACAATTGTTGAAAAAGCCGAAACTGACGAAGTAAAACAGGAACAAACAAGCAGTGCGCAGCAGAATGTCGATGCAGAAAACATTAAGTTCATGTACTGCACTGAATTTATAGTTGAGAAAAAGAATCCGAAAGTTAATGTTCTTTCATTTAAGAAAGCCATTGAAAATATTGGTGACTGTATGCTGGTAATTGACGATGACGAAATCGTTAAGGTGCATATTCACACCAATAATCCGGGATTTGTTCTTGAAAATGCAGTTAAAATGGGTGCTATGATAAATATTAAAATTGATAATATGAAGCATCAGCATCAGTCGATTATAGAAAACACCACCGAAAAGGAAGCAGATGAACCGCCAAAACCATACGGTTTTGTTTCTGTTTGTGCAGGTAGTGGTATATCGGGAATTTTTAAGGATTTAGGTGTTGACCATGTAATTGAGGGAGGTCAGACAATGAATCCAAGCACAGATGATTTCTTAGAGGCGTGTGGCAAGATAAACGCGGATACAATTTTCGTATTCCCGAACAACAAAAACATTATTTTAGCTGCAAATCAGGCACAGGAAATTTCAGAAAAGCACATTATCGTGATTCCAACAAGAAGTATTCCGGAATGTATTTCTGCTATGCTTAAGTTTAATGGTGAGAAGTCACCGGAGGATAACGAAAAGGCTATGAACAAGGCTGTTTCTAAGGTAAAAACAGGTCAGGTAACATACGCTGTTCGTGATACTGAAATTGACGATAAAAAGATTCAAAAGGACGATATTTTAGGCATTGTAGGCAGTAAAATTGCTTCCGTTGGAAAAGAACCGGAAGAGGTGCTTTATGAAATTGTAGAGCAGATTGCTGATGATGACACAGAATTTGTTACACTATATTATGGTGAAGATGTAACAGAAAAGGTGGCAGAAAAAGCTGCCGAAATTCTGGAAGAAAAGCTTGACGAAGTTGAGGTATCAGTAAAGTACGGAGGTCAACCGCTTTATTACTATATTGTTTCGGTTGAATAAAATAAAATGATTGGTATAGAATCACTATACGGAGTTGGGCCAGAAAGAGCAAGGTCCTTTGCGAAAAAAGGAATTAAAACCGCAGAGGACCTTTTGTATTATCTGCCGAGGGGACATGAAGACAGAACGAAGTTTTTTGAGATTCAGGATTGTCCCGTCGGTGAATTTGTGTGTATAAAAGCAAAAGTATATTCGCCGGTTCGTGAAACAAGAATCAAGAAAAATTTCAACATTTATTCGATGGTGGTTTTTGATGACTCGGGTGCATTGAATGTTGTATGGTATAACAACAGATATGTAAAAAATGCATTCCGCTCTGGAGAAGAAGTACTTTTCTATGGAAAAATCGGAGTTTCAAGAGGAAAAAAAGAACTTTTAAACCCGATTTACGAAAAGGCAGAGAATCAAAAATTTATAGGTAAAATTGTACCGGTGTATCCGCTTTTTGGAAACATAACTCAAAAAGTTATTGCAGGTTTAGTTGAACAGGCTATGGAAAAATGCGGAAGCTTTTATGAATACATTCCAAAAGGGATATGCGAAAAATATGATATTTGCGATATAAACTTTGCAATGAAAAATATTCATTTTCCTGCTGATTTCGAAAGCTATTCAATTGCAAGAAAAAGATTTGTTTTTGAAGAACTTTTCTTTTTACAACTGGCACTTTCAGGCAGACGAAATGAGAATGATAAAAAAGAAAGAACTCCTTTTTCCAACACGGCTTGCGTTAAAGATTTTATAGGTTCCTTACCATATAAACTGACAAATGCACAAAAACGGGTTATTGATGAAATATGCGATAATTTCAGGTCAAAAACGCCTATGAACAGACTTGTACAAGGAGATGTTGGATCGGGTAAAACTGTGGTAGCGGCTTGCGGAATGTATGTTGCAAGTAAAAACGGATACCAATCCGCCATAATGGCACCTACTGAAATTCTGGCAACACAACATTTTAATACCTTTACTGAACTTTTCAAAAACAGTGATATTAAATGTGTGCTTTTAACAAGCAGTACCAAAAATAAAAAAATTATTTATGAAGAAATCAAAGATAGAAAATATGATGTAATTATCGGAACGAATGCCATTATCCAAAAGGATGTGGAATATAAAAACTTAGGCTTTGTGGTTGCTGACGAGCAGCACAGATTTGGTGTTTCCCAAAGAGCAAGACTAACGGGAAAAGGTGAAAATCCAAACACACTTATTATGACAGCAACTCCAATCCCAAGAACACTTTCACTCATTTTATATGGCGATTTGGATGTTTCCATAATTGACGAGCTTCCGCCGGGAAGAAAGCCTGTTAAGACATACGCTGTGGGTGAAGATATGCGAAAGCGTATTTATGCATTTTTGGATAAGCATATCAAAAATGGTTCACAGGCTTATGTGGTATGCCCTTTGATAGAAGAGAGCGAAAAATCTGACCTTGCAAACGCGGAAGATATATATAAACGCCTAAAAATGATTTTTCCACACTTTAGTGTGGGTCTTATTCATGGCAGAATGAAGCCTAAAGAAAAAGAGCAAGTAATGCAGGATTTTGTGGAAAATAAAATACAGATTTTAGTTTCTACAACTGTAATTGAAGTCGGCGTAAATGTCCCAAACAGCAACATCATGGTTATTGAAAATGCAGAGCGATTCGGACTTTCAACTCTTCATCAGCTTCGCGGCCGTGTGGGTAGAGGGCAGGATGAAGCATTCTGTATAATGTTCCCCAAAAGCTCAAGTGAGGTTACTAAGAAGAGAATGGAAACCTTATGCGCTTCTAATGACGGGTTTTACATATCAGAGCAGGACTTAAAACTTCGTGGACCTGGAGATTTCTTTGGAACACGGCAACACGGTCTTCCTGATTTAAAGGTTGCCAATCTTTTTACAGATAGCAGAATTTTGGAAGAAGCACAAAATGCGGCAAAGGATATTTTATGCGGGAACTGTATTCTTACCGAAGAAGAGTCATCTGAACTTTTGAAAAAAGTAGATAAAATGTTACCTCAGGAAATAGTATTGAATTGATTTTTTGAGTATTTTATATAAAAATAGTAAAAGTTAAAAAAAATTGACAAAAAATGTTGACCTTTTTAACATTATAAGTTACAATATAAAGAGTAGCATGGAGGATAGTATGAGAATTATTTCCGGAACTAAAAGGGGATATAAGCTAATTGAGTTTAGCGGTCAGGATATCCGCCCAACTACAGACAGAGTTAAAGAATCAATGTTTAATCTTATCCAGGAATTTATTCCGGAAGCAAGCGTGCTTGACCTTTTTGGCGGAAGCGGAGCTTTAACCTTTGAAGCTATGAGCCGTGGAGCCAAAGTAGGTACAATAATTGACATTGATAAGAATTCTATAAGCATTATAAATAAAAATCTGGATGCTTTGGGATTTTCAAATGTTAAAGTTTTAAACAGCGATGCCCTAAAGTTCATTAAAACTACAAAGGACAAGTTTTCGGTAATTTTCCTTGACCCGCCATATAACAGAGGATTTGTTGCTCCTGTAATTAATGGTATCGTGGAAAATAATCTACTTTCTGATGATGGAATTATTGTTTTAGAAAGTGACTTTTCTGATGAACATAGTGAATTTTCAGGTCTTAGCATTTTAAAACAAAGAAAATACGGAAGAAGTTTTGTTACAGTATATGAGAAGGGGTGATTCAAATGAGAATTGCTGTGTACCCCGGTAGTTTTGACCCGATTACAAATGGTCACCTTGACATTGTAAAGCGTGCGTCAAAGCTATATGACAAGGTTATTATAGGTGTACTTGATAACTCAAGTAAAAAACCAATGTTTTCACCGGCAGAGCGAAAAGAAATGATTGATGAAAACATAAAAGATATGCCTAATGTGAGCTGTGATGTCTTTAGCGGTCTTTTGGTAGATTTTGCAAAGCAAAATGGTGCAACGGTTATTATTAAAGGACTTAGAACTGTCGCAGATTTTGAATATGAATTCCAGATGGCACTTTTAAATAAGGCTTTAAATCCGGAATATGAAACAATGTTTATGATGACAGATTCTAAGTATTCATACATCAGCTCAAGTATGGTTAAAGAAGTGGCAAAATATAACGGTGAACTGGATGGTCTGGTTCCGCATAATGTTATTTTGAAAATAAAAGATAAATAGAAAAGGGAGTTTTTGAAGATGGAAATTATGGAAATCATCGACATGATGGAAGAAACTATTGACAAGGCGACAGTAGTTCCACTAAGTGGCAAAATCGTTGTTGACAAAGAAGATCTTCTTGACTACATCCAGGAAATGCGTCTTGTATTCCCGGACGAAGTTAAGGAAGCAAAATGGGTAAAGGAAGAAAGAGAAAGAATCCTTGCTGAAGCTCAGACTCGTAGTGAAACTATGATTAAGAACGCTGAAGAAAAGGTTGTTCAGATGATCGATGAACACGAGATCACAAAACAGGCTGTTGAGCAGGCAAACCAAATGGTTAACGATGCTCAGACAAAGGCTATGGAAATCAAAACTGACTGTGATCAGTATGCTGACGATATCCTTAACGATCTTGAAAAGCGTCTTGATATGCTACTTCGCAAAGTTCATGACGACAAGGCTTATTTTGAAAGCAAATAAGAAATAGAATTTATATGTATAATCAGGCTATGCCGTATAAGGTATAGCCTTGTTTTACTAGTGAGTAAAATTTACGGGTGATAGTATGGTTTATAAATCAAATAGTGTAAGAGAAACTGCGAATATTGCATCAGCTTTTGCTAAAACCTTGAAACCTGGAGATGTTGTATGTCTTTGGGGAGATATGGGGGTTGGCAAAACTGCTTTTGCAGGCGGACTTTCAAAAGGACTTGGCGTGACAGAATACATCTCTAGTCCTACTTTTACTGTAGTGAATTGCTACGATGGAAGGCTTCCGGTTTATCACTTTGATGTTTATAGAATATCTGATCCCGAAGAAATGTACGAAATAGGTTATGAAGAGTATGTCTATGGCGATGGCGTTTCAATTATTGAATGGCCACAACTGATTCTGGAAATCCTGCCGGAAGAAAGATACGATGTTACTATTTCAAAGAACCTGGATGTACACACAGATTTTCGTGAAATTACTATTGAAAAGCGAGAGAAATAATGAGGATTTTAGCAGTAGACACCTCATCAAATGTTGCATCTGCCGCTATCGTGGATGACAATAAGCTTGTATGCGAATGTGTGCTGAATAACAAATTAACACATTCTCAGACGCTATTACCGATGATTGATGAGATTTTCAAAAAAAGTGAATTAACTCCGCAAGATATTGATGTTTTTGCGGTATCTTCAGGCCCGGGTTCTTTTACGGGACTAAGAATTGGCGTAACAACTATAAAAGGCCTGGCTCATGCGACAGATAAGCCTGTATGCGGAGTAAATACTCTTGAGGCACTTGCCTACAATTTGCCTTTTTGTCCACATATAATAGCTCCTATAATGGATGCAAGGCGTGAACAGGTATATAATGCTTTTTATAAATGGGAAAATGGCGTTTTAAAAGAGGTTACAGGACCAAGAGCAATAAGTCTTGAGGAATGTTTGAATGAACTTTTAAAACTTGATGAAAAGGTAGTATTTTTAGGTGACGGAGTGGCAGTATTCCGTGATAAGATTAAAGATACACTAAAAGAAAAAGCATTTTTT
>JAZNWI010000192.1:0-2439 GCA_045593305.1 Clostridia bacterium
TTTATTAAAAACTCTATTACCTCAGCACTTGTTTT
Organism: Clostridia bacterium; assembly: GCA_045593305.1. Lineage (GTDB taxonomy): Bacteria > Bacillota > Clostridia > UBA1381 > UBA1381 > UBA1738. Next base: position 36 of record JAZNWI010000192.1, read on the forward strand.
GGAATCCAATGCACCTGTAGGCTCGTCAGCTAAAATAACCGAAGGCGAACCCGCCAAGGCCCTTGCTATGGATGCACGCTGTTGCTGGCCACCTGACAACTGTGAAGGCTTATGATGGTATTTGTCTGCTATACCAACACGCTTTAATGCCTCCATCGCTCGTTCTGTTTGCTCAGACTCTTTCAATCCTTTATACATAAGCGGAAGCTTTACATTTTCTAAAATATTTAATTTTGGAAGAAGATTATATTGCTGAAAAATAAAGCCCAGTGTTTTGTTTCGGATTTCCGACTGTTCATCATCAGTTAATTTGCTTACATCGCTTCCATTCAGCAAATATGTTCCCTCTGTCGGCACATCGAGACAACCAATTATATTCATACAGGTAGACTTTCCGCTGCCTGACTGACCGATAATTGCAACAAACTCTCCTTCAAAAACCGAAAAAGAAACCCCGTCTAAAGCACGCACCTCAGAGTCGCCCATCTTATAAATTTTATATGTGTTCTGAAATTCTACCAAAGGTTTTTGGTTCATAATTCACTCCTTTAGCGCATACCGCCAGGCATTCCGCCACTCGGCATTCTATTGCCACCAGCCATTCCGCCGCTTGGCATAGCTCCGCCGCTTGGCATTCCTCTCATACCCATCATTTCTTCCATTACAGAACCTTCACGAGAAGATTGAATTTGTGGTGCGTAGACTATGTCGCCCTCTTTTAAGCCTGATTTGATTTCTATGTATTCGTTGTTATAAACACCTGTTTCAACCATGACTGACTTATATCCTTCAGGGGCCTTATCAACAGCTTCTGTTTTTTCGCCCTTGATATAAACAATATTACCGCGATTTACGGCAGTGAGCGGTATAGTTAAAACATCTTTTGCCTGAGAAGTTGTAATTTCAACATCAATGTTCATTCCCGGGAGTAAATCCTCATCAAAATCAGTAATTACAATTGTAACAGGATATGTGGTAACTCCACCCGATGTTGTTCCGTTTATGGACACACTTTGCACTTCGCCATGATATACCTTTTCTTCGACTGCATCAGATGTAATTATGACACTTTGTCCTACTTCTACATTTTTGATATCAAGTTCATCAATAGAAAGTTCACATTCTAAGCTTGACATATCATATATCACAGCCATTTCGGTGGACATATTTGTGTTATCAAGCTTATCGCCTGCTTTTATATTTTTTGTAACAACCGTTCCTGATATAGGCGCTGTAATTGTGTAGTCCTCAAGTTTGTCCAATGCATTTTCACGCGTTAGAGCAGATGAACGCAAAGACAGAGACGATGATGTCAGATTGTCAGACACAGTTTCAGAATCAATATGGGCAATAGCAGTACCTGATGAAATTCTTGTACCCTCTAAAACATAAATATTGTCAATTTCACCGGATGCTTCTGCTGTAATTGATTTTGAAGAGGCATATTCAAAAGTTCCCTTGTCAATACTGGAAACATTTCCAACTTCTGCTGTTGCCCTTTCCGAATTTGTCAAAGCCCCCGGATTTTGAACCTCTATTTTAACAGTACGCACTATCATATTCCCTACAGTTGCGTATCCGGAGAAAGCAACTCCGATTACAGTTCCGTTTAAAAATTCGCCATTTGATGAAATTCTCACTATAGCACTGTCACCCACAAGGATGTTTTGCGCATCTGTATCATTAAAAGGAACTGTGAGGGTAAGAGTAGAATCATCATACATATCAGCGATTTTCGTCCCTTGCGATACTGTATCTCCCGCTTTTACATATAGGTTTCTCACTGTTCCTGAAAAAGGAGCTTTTATAGTTAAATCGTCGTAATTTTTTTGTGCTTTATCATAATCCATTTGCGAACGCTGGTAGGAAATATTCGCGTTTTCTATTGAATTTTGAGCGTCAGAAGAATCTATCTGATAGAGAATATCCCCTTCTTCTACTATGTCACCTTGTTCAAAATTTGCTGAAATAATGTCACCGGAAACAAGAGATGTAATGGAGTATTGATCCTTTGGTTTTACTACCGAAGAACCTGTAATTGTAGAAGTTATATTGCGTTTTTCAACAGCGCTTTCTGTCCCAACGATATTTATGACATCTCTGGTTTTTCCTGTAGACATTCCAAATACAATAGTAGCAAATATAGCAATGACACAGGCTATAATCAGAATCTTTTTCTTTTTAGAATACCCTTTGAAATCCTTAGGGAAAGATGTTAACTTTTTGGACAGCTTTTCCGTTGCGGAAGCTAAATCTTTTGAAATATGTTTTCTTCGCATTATGTATTCCTTTCGTCTTTTTTTATTTAATAAAATAACAATTTACCTTTTAATATTTTTATTTTTTTACATTATAAAGCACTAAAATTAAATTTTCAATAGCAAAAAGAAATTGTTAATATTAT
>JAZNWI010000193.1:0-1729 GCA_045593305.1 Clostridia bacterium
GCACTTGAAGAAGAGAACATCGAGTCAAGACCAATCTGGAAACCGATGCACATGCAACCGGTATATGAAAACAACGATTTCATAACAGCAGGCGACAGTGTCGGCGAAGATATATTCGAAAGGGGACTGTGCCTGCCGTCAGATATAAAGATGACAGAAGAAGAACAGACACGGGTAATTAACATAATCAAGGGGTTGTTTTAGTGTATAGAAAGTATTTTAAAAGGCTGGTAGATATTCTATGTAGCCTGGCGGCAATAATAGTATTTTCATGGCTTTACATAATAGTTGCAATTCTGGTTCGTGTAAAACTGGGAAGCCCTGTTATATTTAAGCAGGCTCGCCCGGGAAAAGACGGAAAGATTTTCAACCTTTATAAATTCAGAACCATGACAGATGAAAAGGATGAAAACGGCGAGCTTTTGCCTGATGATGTAAGACTGACAAAATTTGGCAGAATGCTACGAAAGACAAGTCTTGATGAGCTTCCGGAAGCGTTCAATATCTTAAAGGGCGATATGAGTGTGGTCGGTCCAAGACCGCTTTTGGTTGAATACCTTGACTATTATACAGAAGAGGAAATGCACCGCCACGATGCAACACCGGGGCTTACCGGACTTGCCCAGATAAACGGCAGAAATGCAATTTCATGGGAAGAAAAGTTTGCGTGGGACCTTGAGTATGTAAATAATATATCATTTTTGTTTGATGTGAAGATTATTCTGCATACAATACTAAAATTTATAAAAGGTTCCGATGTATTAGACGGAGAAGCACAAATAGAGGGAAATCTTAAGGAAATACGGCAGCAACAGATGCAAAACAAATAAAGTTGAGTTGAAAAGAAGTGTGAGGCATAATGTTAGAAGTTTATACCTTAAATCAGAGCGAAAAGTGGGACGAGATTGTCCGCTCATTTTCAGAATATGATACATACTGGCTTTCCGGATATGTCAAAGCATTTAAAATTCATGGCGATGGCGAACCGCTATTGTTCTTCTATGACGAAAACGGTGTTCGTGGCATCAATGTCGTTATGAAAAGAGATATTGCGGAGGACAAAAACTTTTGCGGAAAGCTTCCAAAAGGTCAGTATTTTGACTTTGCAACACCTTATGGTTATGGCGGATGGCTCATAGAAGGTGAAAATACCCATGAGTTATTTCTGGCGTATGAGAACTGGTGCAAGGAAAACGGAATCATTTCAGAATTTGTAAGATTCCATCCGGTTTTGAAAAATCATGAATCGGTGAAGAAAAATTACAATGTAATTCCTCTTGGCTATACAGTTAGCCTTGACCTTTCTTCGCCTGAGGTAATATGGGAAAATATTACCAGCAAGAACAGAAATGTTATAAGAAAAGCACAGAAAAATGGTATTGAAATAAAAATTGGTCGTTCCAAAGAGTTATTTGAAACCTTCCGCCAAATTTATAACTCAACAATGGATAAAGATAACGCGGATGAATATTATTATTTTGCACCTGAATTCTATGACAGCATTCTTGTGGATTTAGAAGAAAATGCTCAGATTTTTTGTGCGGTCTTGGAAGAAAAAGTTATTGCGGCAGCTATTATGATTACTGCCAATGGAAAAATGAATTATCATTTGTCAGGCTCTGTCAGGGAATATTCCAACTTAGCGCCTACAAATCTGATTTTATACGAAGCAGCACTTTGGGGATGCGAAAACGGATGTAAGTCCCTGTATTTAGGCGGCGGTGTTGGA
>JAZNWI010000194.1:0-9315 GCA_045593305.1 Clostridia bacterium
TCTGTCTCTTTTAATATTTTTTCGCTGTCAATACCAGGGTCTATTAATATTCCAAAGCCGTTTTCTTCTATTAAGTAACAGTTTTGGTCCATCTGGTCACTTACAATTTTCTTAATTTCCATTTTAGTTATAAAGTCTTACAGGAAGAATCATAAATGTATAGCTTTCATCGCCTGAAGCTGAGCGTATAAAGCAGGAGCTTCTTGGGTTTGAAAGTTCAATCTTAACTTCCTCTTCTTCACATGCACGAAGAGCTTCAAGTAAATATTTATAGTTAAAGCCTATTTCAATATCTTCGCCGTTTACTGAAACATCAACAACATCATGAACCTTACCCTTTCCTGTCATACAGGTAATTTCGATTTTATCCATAATAATTGAAAGTCTTACAGGAACTTTTTCAGCCTTTGCAGAAATATCATCATTTATAAGAAGTGATGCACGCTCTAAGCTTTCTGATAAAAGTGCTGTATTTGCAATTACAACAATACTGTTCGGTGTCATTAAAACAGGTTTATAATTTATGTATTCACCTTCTAAAAGTCTTGTTACAACCTTATAGTTTTCAAAATTGAACATTGCATGACGGTCAGATACAACAACTGTAACCATCTTTTCTTCATCATCTTCCAAAACCTTAAAAACTTCACGAAGTGTAAGGCCGGGAATAACAAACTTTTTGCTCTCAAGTGATGAATTTATTGTTTCTTTGCAGATTGCAAGGCGGTATCCGTCAGTTGAAACAACAGATAAAACGCCTGTTTCAATTTCAAATAATGAACCTGTTAAAATTGGCTTTCTTGCTTCATTTTGTGAAACTGCAAAGATTGTTTTCTTAATCATTTTACGAAGAGCCTTTTGGGTGATTGAAAAGCTGTAGTTTTCTTTAACTTCAGGAACAGACGGATATTCAAATCCTGATAAACCCTGAATATTAAATTCAGATTTTCCGCATTTAATTGTTGTTACATTATTATCTTCGTTAACTGAAATTTTTACCTCATCATCAGGAAGACGGCGGATAATTTCACCAAACATTTTTGATGAAATTGCAATAGAACCTGCTTCCTGAACATTACAAAGGTCATTATATTCTACGCAAAGGTCTAGGTTATTTCCTGTAACAATAATATTTCCTGACATATCTGCATCAATTTTAATACATTCTAAGATTGGCATAATTGATTTTGAAGAAACTGCCTTTTGAACAGTATTAATAATTTTCAAAAGTTGTTGTTTGTGACAGCTGAATTTCATATTTTAAAAACTTCCTTTCGTGGATAATTTTTTTCTTTCTGTTTGTACATAGGTATGTACGTATATATAATATATAATAGTATTATATATTAGTAGAGGTGGGGAATGAGTGGAAAAGCATTTCTTTCCTTTTAAGAGTGCCATAAATTTATAAAATTTACCCTGTTAAAAAACTGTGGAATTTAAAAAGTTATAAACACCTTAAATTTTCTTAATTTTTATCCACAAATTTTCCTCTTTTTTATGTTAATAATTTAAATTGAATTAATGTCCTTTGAAATGGCATCAATATCAGCTTTTAAGATAGGGTCTACCTTAATCATTTCCATAATTTTATCCACACCGTACATAACAGTAGTTCTGTCGCGGTCTCCCATTGCTTTTGCTATCATTACAAAGTTCAAGTTTGTTAAAGTTTTGCAAAGATACATAGCAATCTGCCTTGGAAGAGCTATATTTTTTTGCTTTGATTTACCAATAAGCTCGTCTTCCGGAATTTTATAATAAGAACAAACGCTTTCTATAATCTTATTAGGTGTAATTTTAATTATTCCGTCTTCCGGAACAATTGAACGGATTGCAATTTCCGCAATTTCCATATTAACATTTGAATTTTTAATGCCTGCATAAGAAATAATCTTTAAAAGTGCACCTTCAAGCTCACGGACATTTGAGTCAATTCGTTCTGCAATATAAGATAAAACATCTTCAGAAATATAAACATTCTGGCTTTGTGCTTTTTTCTTTAAGATAGCAACTCTTGTTTCATAATCAGGCTTTGTAATATCAATATTAAGACCCCATTCAAAACGGGTTTTAAGTCTTTCCTCGATTGTAACAAGGTCTTTTGGCATACGGTCAGATGTTAAAACAATCTGCTTATTGTTTAAGTACAAGTCATTAAAGGTATGGAAAAATTCTTCCTGAATACCCTGTTTATTTTCAATAAACTGAATATCGTCTATCAAAAGAACATCTACATTTCTGTAAAGCTGACGGAATGAACCCATATCCTTTTGCTGGATAGATTCAATCATATCATTTGTAAAATGTTCGCTTGTTACATAAACAACATTCATTTGCGGGTCATTTTTAATAATTTCGTTTCCTATTGCCTGCATAAGATGAGTTTTTCCAAGACCTGATGCACCGTATAAGAAAAGAGGGTTGTTTTTTTCCTGTCCGGGATATTTTGCGGTACTCATTGCAATTGCAGTTGCATACTCATTTGATGTACCAACTACAAAGTTGTCAAAAGTATATCTTGGATTTAGTCCTGAAGACGGGTTATTTTTTATTTCAGGCTTAATTTCTTCTTTAATTTCCGGCTCTTTATATTCATCTTTTAAAACAATAGTAAGCTTAACGGAAGATGCCGTAATTCTTGAAATACATTTTTCAATAATGTCTGTGTATCTTATATCAATCATATTCTTGCAGATTGATGTTGAAACCCCTACAACGAAATTAGTGCCGTCAAAGGAAAGCGGGACGATGTCTTTAATGTAAGTATTAAATCCAACGGCGGAATTTATTTCGTTTTTAATATAGGTAAGGGACGCAGACCATATCTGTTCACTGTTCATTTTTATCCCCCTAAAAAAGTTTATACATATCAATACACCGATAAGGGTGCTACTTTAATAATAACAGAAAATTTTCTATTTTACAAGAAAAAAACAAATTATTTTTATAGATTACAAAAAAAGGACATATATTTTCCTTATTTTGTTCAAACTAAAATAAAAAAGGAGAATTTTATATGCGAAAAATAACAATTTGCGGATGTGTGGCAAGGGAAGTTCTGGATTCAAGGTCCAATCCCACTGTGGAAGCAGAAATTTATACAGATGAGGGTTTTGTGGGCCGTGCCATTGTCCCATCGGGTGCATCGACAGGTGTTTTTGAGGCAGTTGAAAAAAGAGACGGTGACAAATCGCGATATAACGGAAAAGGTGTTTTAACTGCTGTAAATAATGTAAACACAAAAATAAGAGAATGCATTTTGGGAATGAATGTTTTGTGTCAAAAAGAAATTGACCTTGCTATGTTAAAGCTTGACGGAACAGAAAATAAGGAAAACCTTGGTGCAAATGCAATTTTGGCGGTGTCATTGGCAGTAGCTGATGCTGCGGCAAAATCTCTTGGAATGAGCCTTTATCAGTATATTGGCGGAGTAAATAGCAAACGACTTCCAAAACCAATGATGAACATTTTAAACGGCGGAGCTCACGCTTCAAATAATGTTGATATTCAGGAATTTATGATAATCCCTGATTCCTTTAAGGCTTTTAAGTACGCACTTTCTGCATCAAGTGAGGTTTATCATGCTCTGGGAAGTGTTCTAAAGGAAAGAGGACTTTCCACAGGAGTAGGTGATGAGGGTGGTTTTGCACCTGACCTTGAAAATGATGAAGATGCCTTGGAACTTATAATGGAAGCTATTAAAAAAGCGGGATATAAACCGGGTGTTGATTTTAAAATTGCCATTGATGCCGCAAGCTCTGAATGGGTGCAGGCAGACGGAAACTATAAGATGCCGAAATCAGGCATAACAAAAACACCTGAAGAAATGGTGAATTTTTGGGAAAATCTTATTGATAAATATCCTATTGTTTCAATTGAAGATGGAATGGGAGAAGATGATTTTGAGGGTTGGAAACTGCTTACCGACAGAATTGGGAAAAGAGTTCAGCTGGTAGGAGACGATTTATTTGTAACCAACACAAAAAGGCTTAGAAAAGGAATTGAAAAGGGTGTTGCAAATTCGATTTTGGTAAAGGTAAATCAAATAGGAACATTAACAGAGGCTCTGGATGCTGTGGAAATGGCACAAAAATGCGGATATACTGCGGTTATATCTCACCGAAGCGGTGAAACGGAGGATTCTATAATTGCGGATATTGCAGTTGCTACAAATGCGGGACAGATTAAAACAGGAGCACCGGCAAGAAGTGAAAGAGTAGCTAAATATAATCAGCTTTTAAGGATTGAGGAAGAACTGAAATTTTGTGCAGAATATGGAGATATAATGTAAAGAGAAAACCACCCGATTTTTTGGGTGGTTTTTTAAAAAAATGAAAAAGAAATTTTATTTTGTAAGGGAAATTAATAAATTTTCAAAATCTTCATCACTGACACCGTAGGAAGATAGGGTATATGAAATACCACCTGCTTCGATACAGGCAAGATTCTGCAAATCTTCTTCAAAAACAACAGCAGGAACTCCTGAAATATAACTTTTTTCAAATTCTTCACTGTTTAGAACATTTAAAACATTCTGAGTATTTTTGGTTGTTGTTATAAAGATTGAATTGGAATCCTGGGTAAAATAGAATGTCCAGCGGTCATCAAAATTCTCGTTTTCGGTAAGGCAGAGAATATGCTCGTCCGGTGTTTCATTTACAAAGCCATCAGGTAAAACCAAGGACTCTTCAATGTTTTTGCCAAGGTATTCATAGTAAGTATCTTTTGTAACGGTATCCCCAAGAGTAAATCTTGCAGCACCTGTTCCTATATTTTCAGGAATACCCTGATTTTTAACAAAAGAATTTTGTGGTACAGGTTCTGGTGTTTCAATGACCTCTTCTTCCGCCAAAGGCTCGGTTGTTTTGGTAGCTTCTTCTGCTATTTCCGGCTCGGGCTCAACCACTGGCTTAGCTGTTTCTTCTGTGGATGCTACGCTTGGCTTATTTTCAGGCACAATCCTTGCCATTTTTGGTGCATCAGTTGGAAGATTTTCAGGAGTTATTACTTCAAATGGAACATCCTCCTTTGGTGCAAAGTTTTCGTAAACCGAAATCATTGAAACGGTCAAGAGAAAACATGCTGCCAAGGCGGCAATTTTTGCGTAATTATATTTAGTTTTTCTGGATTTAGCATTAACTTTTTCCATAACCCGAAGATAAGCATCATCGGTTGGGATTTTGTCATTGGCTTTCTTGTATAAATCCTTAAACAAGGTCTGTCGCTCCTTTCAAAGCGTCCTTTAAAAGGCCTCTGGCCCTAAAAAGTTGTGATTTTACGGTAGATTCAGTTGAATTTAAAATTTTTGCAATTTCCAGAACGGAGAAATCCTCGTAATAGAAAAGATGTATAACCGTTCTGTATTTTTCCGGCAAGTTCATAACAGCAAGGTAAACTTCGCTTTCCTCTTCAGGAATTCCTGCTGCTTCAAGGGTTTCATCAAGGGGCACGGTCTTTTTAAACCATGAGCTTGAAAAAACACTGCGGGAAGCATTGATTGTAACTCGCAATAGCCAGGCTTTGATATGTTCTTCGCTTTCAAAAACCTTCTTTGATTCCATATACTTTAAGAAAACATCACTTGTAACATCTTCGGCTATGTTAATATCGCGGGTCTGGGCAATAGCCAGCTTATATATCATATTAAAATATTTCTCGCAAACAGCGTGCTTAAAATTGTCTGCCCCGATTGGTGTTGCCAAAATGCTTTCCCCCGTTTCTTATAATTTTATCCTATACATATTATATCAAACCAAAGGAAGAATTTCAACAATATTAAGTATAATGGTTAATATTAGCTACCCGCTTTAAAGGCCTTCATTATTAATACTTTTTAAAACAAAAAAAGGTTGCAAAAAAAAGCAACAATTTTTAAAACTGTTGCTTTTTTCTTTAAATTATAGAGCTTCTATTAATTCAATATCGTGTTTTTCAAGCATTTCCCGCCATTCGTCCGCCATTTTTCTGTCGGTGATAAGGGTATCAAGGCGTGAAAAGTCACTAATTACAGGGACACCGATTTTACCAATCTTGGTATGGTCGCAAAGGAAAAATACAGATTCTGAACAGTCAAGCATTGCCTTTTTGATTTCCGCTTCCTCTTCCTTTGACTCGGTTAAGCCACGGGACAGGGTTGCTCCGCGACAGGAAAAGAAAACTTTGTTAGCAAAATAGTTTTCGCGGATTGTCTTTTCAACAATTCTTCCAACATAGGACATATTTCGGCTTGCCAAAAGACCACCTGTTGAAACAACTCTTAAGTTTTCGCATCCGGAAAGCTCGGCAACAATTTTTTCCGAGTTGGTTATAACGGTAACGCTCTTTTTGTCCTTAATATTTCTTGCAATATGAAGAGCTGATGTAGACGCATCCAAAAACACCGTTTCGCCGTCCTTTATAAGCTTTGATGCGGCAATGCCGATTCTCTGCTTACCCTCAAAGTTTATAATATCACGGTCTGTAACTGACATATCAGAGTCAGAACCTTCTGCAAGCAGAGCTCCGCCATAGGTACGGACCAAAATCCCCTGTTTTTCAAGCTTTTCAAGGTCACCACGGATAGTTTCTGTGGTAACATCAAAAAGTTTTGCAAGTTCCGGCACAATTACGCTTTTATTTTTGGTAACCAGCTCGGTTATTTTTTTTCTTCTGTCAACTGCAAGCATATAATCACCCCATAATATCTTTATCAATTGCCTCGGCTGCAGACTTTCCTGCACCCATTGCAAGGATAACGGTTGCGGCGCCGGTTACAGCATCGCCACCGGCATAAACTCTTTTTCTTGATGTAAGACCTGTTTTTTCGTCTGCGATAATTCCGCCCCAGCTTTCGGTTAAAAGACCCTCGGTTGTGGACTTAATAAGCGGGTTCGGGCTTGTACCGATGGACATAATTACACAGTCAACATCAATTGTAAATTCGCTATTCTCTTTAACCTGCGGACGACGACGGCCAGATTCATCCGGCTCGCCAAGCTCCATTTCAACGCAGCGGATTCCGCCAACGAAACCCGCATCATCAGGAAGAATTTCCACTGGGTTAGTCAGTAGCTTAAATATAATTCCCTCTTCCTTTGCATGCTCGATTTCCTCTTTTCGTGCAGGAAGCTCCTCTTCGCCGCGGCGGTACACAATATAAACCTCTTCTGCACCAAGCCTTTTTGCACATCTGGCTGCGTCCATAGCAACATTTCCGCCACCAACAACTGCAACCTTGTGGTTTTCCTTGATAGGAGTGGTAGCATTTTCCTTGTATGCTTTCATAAGGTTTATACGGGTCAAGAACTCATTTGCAGAGTAAACACCTTTTAGATTTTCCCCAGGTATATTCATAAATCTAGGAAGTCCTGCACCGGAGCCAATGAACACAGCCTCAAAGCCGTCTTCAAAAAGCTCGTCAATGGAAAGAACTTTACCGATTACCATATTTGTTTCCACTTTAACACCAAGGCGGATAAGCTCGTCAATTTCCCTTTGAACAATTTTCTTTGGCAGACGGAATTCAGGGATTCCGTAAACAAGAACACCGCCTGCAACATGGAAAGCCTCAAAAATTGTTACATCATAGCCCTTTTTTGCCAAGGTTCCTGCACAGGAAAGACCAGCAGGGCCGGAGCCGATTATGGCAACTCTGTGGCCGTTTGATTCCGGCTTCTTTGCCTCTTCCTTGGAATGTTCGTTATGATAGTCTGCAACAAATCGCTCAAGTCTGCCGATTGCAACGCTTTCGCCCTTTATTCCGCGAACACATTTGCCTTCACATTGGCTTTCCTGCGGACAAACTCTGCCGCAAACTGCCGGAAGACAGGTGGATAGAGATAAAATTTCATAAGCCTTTTCAAATTCACCCTCTGCCACCTTTTCAATAAAGCCGGGAATATCAATTCCTACAGGGCAACCTGCAACGCAAGGCTTGTTTTTACAAGAAAGACAGCGCTTTGCCTCGTCAATAGCCGTTTCAGCTGAATAGCCAAGGGCAACCTCAAGGAAGTTTTTGCATCTTATCTCAGGCTCTTGTGCCGGCATAGGATTTTTCGTAAGTGACATATTAGCCATTGCTTTCTACCCCCTTAAACAAGTTGCATGTAGCCTCATGGGCATGTCTTTCAAAATCTTTATACATAGATGCACGCTCTATTGCATCGTCAAAATCTACTTCATGGCCGTCAAATTCAGGCCCGTCAATGCAGGCGAATTTCATCTTGCCGCCAACTGTAACACGGCATCCGCCACACATTCCTGTTCCGTCAATCATAATCGGGTTCATGCTTACAATGGTTTTAATGCCGTATTTTTTGGTTAAAAGGCTGACGAATTTCATCATAACAAGCGGACCTATAACGATAACCTCGTCATACTGGTTTCCTTCCTTTATTAACGATTCCAGAGCATCGGTAACAAGACCCTTTTCCCCGTGTGAGCCGTCGTCTGTCATAACCTTCAAAAGTGTTGATGCTTTTGAAAAATCATCTTCCAAAATAACCAAATCTTTATTTCTGAAGCCGATTATTGAATGTACTTCGCAACCCTCGGCGTGCAGTTTCTTCGCAATCGGATATGCAATAGCGCATCCAACGCCACCCCCAACAACTGCCACCTTTTTAAGACCATCAGTATGTGTCTTTTTGCCAAGCGGTCCGACAAAATCAGCGATAAAATCGCCCTTTTCCTTGTGATTTAGTGCTTCTGTTGTAGCTCCAACTATCTGGAATATGATAGTTACAGTTCCTTTTTCGCGGTCAAAGTCCGCAACAGTAAGTGGAATTCGTTCCCCCTCGTCATCCACTCTCAGTATTATAAACTGCCCCGGTTCAGCCTTTTTTGCCACAAGGGGAGCTAAAATATCCATACGCGTAACGGTAGGATTTAAACATACTTTGTTTACTATTTCGTACATTACCCCAGTTCCTCCCTAGTTTAATATACCTACATTATAATATAATTCGGGCTGTTTGTCAATTTCAAGAGATGGCAGAATAAAAAGGAAAATTATAGCCACAATAAAAATATATTCTAGTGAAAGGAAGTATATATATGAAAGAATTTACTTATAAAATTTGCGATGAGCTTGGAATCCATGCAAGGCCTGCGGGACTTTTGGTTAAAAAAGCAAGTGAATTTGAGTCGGAGGCCGTAATGTATAACGGAGAAAAGTCGGCGGATATGAAGCGAATTTTTGCCCTGATGTCATTGGGAGTAAAAAAGGACGACACTGTTCGCGTAACCATTTCGGGAAGTGACGAAGAAGAAGCATGCAGCCAAATTGAGAGTTTTTTTAAAAACAATTTATAGGAGAAGCTTATGATAACATTC
>JAZNWI010000195.1:0-3968 GCA_045593305.1 Clostridia bacterium
TGACCGTGCAGGCCTGTATGTTCCAGGAGGAACAGCAGCCTACCCTTCTACTGTTTTAATGGATTCTATCCCTGCTAAAATTGCAGGCTGTCCGGAAGTTGTTATGGTTACACCGCCGGGAAAAGACGGAAAGGTTAATCCCGCTATTCTTGCCGCTGCTAAAATTGCAGGCGTTGATAAAATATTTAAGCTTGGCGGTGCACAGGCTGTTGCGGCTCTTGCTTATGGTACAGAGAGCGTGCCAAAGGTAGACAAGATTGTAGGACCTGGTAATGCCTTTGTAGCAGAAGCTAAAAAGCAGGTGTTCGGTCAGGTTTCAATCGATATGATTGCAGGACCAAGCGAAATTTTAATCGTAGCAGATGGACTTTCAAATCCAAAGCATGTTGCGGCAGACCTTTTATCTCAGGCAGAGCATGACAAGCTTGCAAGTGCTGTTTTGGTTACCGATTCTATGGACTTAGCCAAATCCGTTCAAAAGGAAATTGAAGTACAGATTCCGCTTTTGGAGCGTGCTGAAATTGCCCGTGCATCCATTGACAATAATGGTAAAATCATTGTGGCAGAAAACTTATCTGTTGCTATTAATATTTCAAACGAAATTGCGCCGGAGCATTTGGAGCTTTGCGTTGATAACCCATTTGACTACTTAGATGCTATTCGTCACGCCGGCTCAATCTTTATGGGCAGAAACTGTCCTGAAGCTTTAGGCGACTATATGGCAGGCCCTAACCATACCTTGCCGACAAGCGGTACTGCTAAATTCTCAAGTCCGCTATCTGTTGACGATTTTGTTAAAAAGACACAGTATACCTACTTCACTAAAGATGCTCTTTCATCCATCTGCCGTGATGTAGAGCTATTTGCAAAAAAAGAAGGACTTACTGCTCACGCAAAAAGTGCGGTAAGCAGAATCGAGGAGTGATAATTTTTGAGCAGATTTTTCAGTAGTAAATATCAAGCTCTTACACCATATACACCCGGTGAACAGCCAAAGGATTTAAAGTATATAAAACTAAACACCAACGAGTCACCATTTCCGCCATCTAAAAAGGCACAGAAGCTTTCAAAAGAGGCAGCAAAAAGACTTGAGCTTTATCCTGACCCTGAATGTCGTGAGCTTACAAAAAAGCTGGCAGAAACTTTAGGAATTTCTGAAGACGAGGTGCTTTTAACCAATGGCTCAGATGAAATTTTAAACTTTGCTTTTATGGCATACTGTGACGATACTCATCCTGCAGCATTTGCTGACATAACTTATGGTTTCTACAGCGTATTTGCGCAGATAAATAATGTTCCTTATGTGGAAATTCCGCTTACAGACGATTTTAAAATAAATGTGTCTGATTATTTGGGTATTAATAAAACCATTTTTATTGCAAACCCGAATGCACCAACAGGAATTTCTCTTACGAAAGCAGAAATTGAAGAAATCTTAAAGTCAAACCCTAACAACATTGTTGTTATAGATGAGGCCTATGTGGATTTTGGCGGAGATTCTTGCGTTTCACTGATTAACAAATATGATAACCTTTTGGTTACACAGACTTTCTCAAAGTCACGCTCAATGGCAGGGGCTAGACTTGGCTTTGGTGTTGCAAATAAGGAGCTTATCCGTGACCTTAACACCATAAAATACTCAACCAATCCTTATAACATAAACCGCATGACAATGGCGGCAGGTTTGGGAGTTTTAGAAGATAACAGCTATACAGTTAAAAACTGCAAGACCATTATAGAAAATCGTGAATTTACAAAATGCGAGCTTGAAAAGTTAGGCTTTTCTGTTCTTGATTCCGCCACAAACTTTGTTTTTGCTAAAAGCGATAAAATATCAGGCGGCGAGCTTTACAAAAAGCTTAAGGAAAAAGGTATTTTAGTGCGTCACTTTGACAAGGAAAAGATTTGCGAATATAACCGAATTACTATCGGTACAAAAAAGCAGATGCAGGCCTTGATTTCTTGCATCAAATCCATTCTGGAGGATAAATAAATGAGAATATCAGAAATTAAAAGAAAAACTGCTGAAACAGATATTGAGCTTACATTAAACCTTGACGGTACAGGCAAAAGCGTAATAGATTCAGGCTGTGGTTTTTTGGACCACATGCTCACCCTATTTGCAAAGCACGGAAGATTTGACCTTTCTCTTACCTGCAAAGGTGATGTAGAGGTTGATGACCATCATACTGTTGAGGATATTGGTATTGCTCTTGGTACTGCTTTTTCAGAAGCGTTATCTGACAAGCGTGGGATTGTCCGCTACGGCAATATGATTCTTCCAATGGACGAAGCTTTGATTTTATCTGCAGTTGATATTTCCGGCAGAAGCTATTTAGGGTATGACCTTAAAATCCCATCACAAAAGGTTGGAAATTTTGATACAGAGCTTGTTGAAGAATTCTGGCTTGGCTTTACAAGATGCGCTAAAATAACTCTTCACATAAAAGAGTTTTGTGGTACGAATTCACACCACATTATTGAGGGTGCATTTAAGTCAGTAGCTCACTCTCTTTGTGATGCAGTTGCCATTGACCCGAAATTTGCAGACGAAATACCATCAACAAAAGGAGTACTTTAATGATTGCAATAGTTGACTACGGAGTTGGAAACTTGTTTTCCTTAAAAAGCTCCTTTGCCGCTATCGGTGCGGATACCATAATAACTCCCGACCCCGATATTATAAAAAAAGCGGATAAGATTCTTCTTCCCGGTGTTGGAGCTTTTGGCGATGCTGCCCAAAAGCTAAAAAATACAGGGCTTGGAGATTTGATTATAGATGAAGCAAAAAAAGGTAAGCCACTACTTGGCATTTGCCTTGGCATGCAGCTTTTATTTGAAAAGAGCTACGAATACGGTGAGCATGAGGGTCTTGGCCTTATAAAAGGTGAAATAAGGCCGATTGCTGATGTTATTCCGAAAGACCTTAAAATCCCACATATTGGCTGGAATGCTCTTAATTTTAAAGGCGGCATATCCCCTATTTTCAAAAATATAAAGGACGGAGATTTTGTGTACTTCGTTCACTCATATTACGGTGCAAACTGCAAAGATAGCACAATTGCAACAACGGAGTACGGTAGCGAGCTTACTGCCAGCGTTCAAAACAAAAATGTGTTTGGTTGCCAGTTCCACCCTGAAAAAAGCGGAACTGTTGGACTTAATATTCTTCGCGGTTTCTGTGATTTGGAGGTTCTGTAATGCATATATTCCCTGCTATTGACCTTTATGATAAAAAAGCTGTACGCCTTTTAAAAGGTGACTACAACCAGATGACTATTTATAGCGACAATCCGTCAGAATTTGCCCTTGATTTCGAAAAGCAAGGTGCAAAATTCATTCACATCGTTGACCTTGAGGGTGCTCGTGACGGCACAACTCCAAATCTTGACATTATAAAGGAAATCACCAAAAACACTAACCTTTTTGTTGAGGTTGGCGGTGGCATCCGTAATATGGATGTAGTTAAAAAGTACATCGATGCAGGTGTCCAAAGGGTGATTTTAGGCACGGCAGCTGTTAAAGATGAAGAATTTTTGAAGCTTGCGGTCAAGACATATCCCGGTAAGGTTGCCGTTGGCGTTGACATTTTAGACGGCTATGTTGCCATTCGTGGTTGGACCGAAAAATCCAGCTATACTTGTTTTGAATTCTGTGAAAAAATGCAGAATTTAGGTATCAAGAATATTATTTGCACAGATATTTCCAAAGACGGTGCTATGCAAGGCACAAATCACGAGCTTTATCGTGAGCTTTCCGAAAAATTCAGTATGGATATTACAGCTTCAGGCGGTGTTTCATCAATTGAGGATGTTAAAAAACTTGCTGAGCTTGGGATTTATGGTGCTATTATTGGAAAAGCATACTACCTGGGTGCAATTTCCATAAAAGAAGCAATTGAGGTGGCAAAATGATAACAAAAAGAATTATCCCTTGCCTTGATGTTAAAGATGCAAGGGTTGTTAAGG
>JAZNWI010000196.1:0-2696 GCA_045593305.1 Clostridia bacterium
TGGTTAGAATACCGGCCTGTCACGCCGGGGGTCGCGGGTTCGAGTCCCGTCCGCACCGCAGAAAAAGTTCTTCGGAATATTTTCGCCGCTTATTTTGTTTGAGAACAAGATAAGTAGCAGGAAAGTTGAAGTTTATTTTTGTCGAGAACAAGGAAGACAAGCTCTGAAGGTGGGAGTTACCTTGTGGTAATGACCGACTGAAGATGCGCAGTCTGACGCAGTAATCGGCAAAAAGAAACGAAACGGGAGCATAGCTCAGTTGGTTTAGAGCATCTGCCTTACAAGCAGAGGGTCGGGGGTTCGACTCCCTCTGCTCCCACCAAAGAAAACGCCTTTCTACGATGTAGAGAGGCGTTTTTCATTTCTCCACCTGGTTCCGGTCAGGGGGCCTCCAAGGCGTACTTGCAATTTACTTGCAATTTTTCAGCAAGAAATCCCAATCACATAAACAACTTTTACTATCTCAATGCGGCTTGTACGCGAAGAAAATGCAGATTTTTACTTTATGCTATATTATATTTACCTTATGTAATATATATTATTGCATTATAACGTAAAATTCCTATTTTTGCAGAAAAATAGACTTGATTATGCAAAAACTTCTGAAAGAAATCACACGGACTTATAAAGGGTATGAGGTATCTACCACTTTACAACTCCCACGGGATGAAAAGCCGGAACCAGTTCTAATTCGAACGCAAGATGCTCTTAGAATGATAAGAGACGCAGGAAAAAGTCTTTCAAGACCAACCCTTCTGAAATACGGAAAAGAAGGAAGGTTGCGCAGGCATCATCTAAGTACAAGAGATTTGAGATGGGAAGAGGAAGAAATCGAAAGACTCATCAACGAATTGTAGAATTTATGAAAATAAGAATTGACAATGTAACTGTCGCCACATACCTCGACACCAGAAACAGCAAGAAGAGCGAAGGAGTCGTGAGGGTCAGGGTGCAACACACCGGAGGCTTGTATATGGTATCCACCTTCGAGAAGATGACCAAAAGTGAATATAAGAAGGCCGAGAAAAACAATACTCTTTTCTCTGACAACATTATGGATGTATATATGAATGTCGTCGAAAAGACTCGTTCTCTCGTAAGAAAGGAAGTATTCACAATCGACCGTCTGAGGAAGGACTTGAACAAAGTCACCAAAGGCAACAGAATCCAGGAAGTCATAGAAGAAAAGATAAATGACCTCATCGACTCCCAGAAAATCAAGACAGCCTCTGTATATAGGGAATTGAGCCGTCTTCTTCTGAAACTATATGGTGAAGACCTTTTGGTCACCGATATCACTCCCCAGTGGATCACGAAGTTCAAGCAGAAACTCCGTGACAGGGGTAACGGCAACACAACCATCAGCATCAGAATGAGATGTCTTCGGCACATTCTGAACCTTTCAGAAGACAACGGTACCATACAAGCCAATCCTATGACAGGTAAGAGTGCGCCAAAGATTCCACAATGGAACAAGCGGGATATTGCGATAAGCGAGAAGACTTTATCAAGATTACTGAATGCTTCTAAAGATCAGGTTGGAGAAGTCAACTGGTACTGGCTTCAGTTCTGGAAGTTTCAATACTACGCCAATGGAATAAATGTAGTCGATATGCTTCGCCTGAAAAAGACGGATATCTGCAACGGTGAAATCAGATTCACCCGTCGCAAGACAGAAGACGAGATACAGATAGAGGTCATAATCCCAATCACTCAGGAATTATCAAATATAATATCGGTACTGGGCACAGGAAAAGAGCATATCTTTCCGTTCCTGGACAACTGTCCGGCAAGAACAGTAGAGGAACGCCGGAAACTCGACAACTTTACGCATAACGTGAATGTAAGGGTTCAGAAGTGCTGCGAAGAACTGAATATCTCCGAGCATCTCACCACCTATACGGCGAGACATACATACGCCACCCGTCTGATCAGCAAGGGAGTTCCGCTTGCAGTCGTAAGCAAATCTATGGGCCATTCAAGCATCCACACCACGATGAACTACCTTGACAACATATCCAAGGAGAAACGGCTTGCTAATGCCAAGCTTCTTAATGCTTAAACAAGATCGGGCAGAATTCGATATCGATTCTGCCCGATCTTGGTATATAAATTTTGCTTTTCTTACACAAGAATTGGACTATTCTAAATCGGGATGCGTTTTAAGATACATATCACGCAATGGCAAACTTAATATGAAGCAAACATCATTCATGGAAACTGCATATTCTTGTTCTTGACCTTGAATTTCAATTTTAAAAGAAGGGCTATTATATCCCCACTGCTTGAGTTCGTTGAATATATCTGAATCTAGCTGAGATATCAAAACCTCGATAGCAAAATTCTCAACATCTAGGGCCGTTTGAGGATCTTTTGCTGCAATTGCTGCCAATAGTTCGTCACTATTTTTGTCTAAAAAAAATTGACCACCGCAATCCTCAAACAACTGCTCCCCAAAAAGGTTTAATTTCCTTGGGCTAGCCTTCTGTGAGAATATAGCCGATGCTTTTGAGTCTTTTGTGATTAAATATGTAGTTATTGTCGTCAGTTTATCCAAAATCTTTTGACTCGTTTGTTCATGGGTAGAACAAGGTAAACCATTGATACGTTTATTAACATCCGTAATTTGATTTTCAGCTTTAACAATACGAGTATAATAAAATTTTGCTACTAGCCAAACAACCACTGCAACAACT
>JAZNWI010000197.1:0-8544 GCA_045593305.1 Clostridia bacterium
GAGGAAAGTAATGAAATATTACGCGGTTAAAAATGGACGAAAAATCGGGATTTTTGAAACCTGGGACCAGTGCAAAGAGCAGGTGGACGGTTTTTCGGGAGCGGAGTACAAATCATTTACAAAAAAGGAAGATGCTCTTGCGTTTTTGGGCATTGGCGGTCAGGAAACCTTTGATTTTATGACAGAGGACATAACCAAAGCCTATGTTGACGGAAGCTATAATATAGAAACAAAGGAATTTTCTTTTGGAGCGGTGCTGTTTTCGGGTGGTGAGATGCTGACCTTTTCGGAAAAGTTTAATGATTTTGACCTTGCCGAAATGCGAAATGTGGCAGGAGAGATAAAGGGTGCAGAATTTGTCATGCGATATTGCAGAGAGCATGGTATCCGAGATATTGAGATTTACTATGACTATGAGGGCATAGCTGCCTGGGCAGAGGGTAGATGGAAAACCAATAAGGACGGAACAATTGCCTATAAAAATGCTTATGATGAGCTGTCAAGGTTTGTTAATGTTACTTTCTGCAAGGTGAAGGGCCATTCGGGAGATAAGTACAATGATATGGCAGACAGACTGGCAAAGGATGCTTTAGGAATAAAATAAAAGACCGAACGATTGTTCGGTCTTTTTATTATCCTCTTGTCAACTTTTCCAAGTCATCATGGTCATAAAGGTTATCGCCAAATGCGTTGCCCTCAGTTTTGGTACGCTTTTTAAACTTGCGGTTGTCTTCTTCTGCATCGGCAACTGTGCGGATGCCTTCCTGTGCCCAACGGGTTATGATTTTATCCATATACGGGAAAGAAAGCTTTGCTGTCTGAATAATGCAATACTCATAGCTAAGTGCAATCATTTCCTCATCCATACCCATTTCCTCATGCCACTTTGTCAGGTATTTTTCTTCTATCTGGGAAAGGCTTCTGTCCGCAATTCCCATAACCTTACGGATGGAATATAAAAAGCCTGTTTTCTGTTCCTCATTCTTTATGTAAAGAGCGACATTTTCCGCATTGGTAAGCCCCATTTCGCTCCAGGATACCGCAACCTTTTCTATGTAATTCATTCTTGTCTTGCCCTTTGAAACGCAATGCTCCAAAAGGAGAAGAATGGCTTCAGGCGACATTTTGAGTTCGGAATAGAACCAATAAATTGTTTCCATATCCCGCTCGGAAATTGTCTTTCCTAAAATCTCCTGTGAAACCATAAACATATCAGAAAGGCTTCTGTCACTTGCGATAATCTCGGCAAGATTTTCGGTGTGTGGCTTTTGCTCAGGGTTTACATCGTCGGCTTTTTCAGGTGTTATATTTCCTGCGCCGAAGCTGAAATTGTCACCATTTTTAAAAATCACACCGCAGGATTCCCAATATTTTATTGCAAGCATAAGGTCACTTTCCAGTAGCCCCAAAGTGTCTGCAATATCGGAAAACTCAACATTTGCATTCTCTGATGCTAACATTAAAAGATATAAGTAAACCTTTACAAAGGTAGGGTTTGCTTGCGGAAGATGTTTCTTTATAAATTCTGTCGGAACAGAGGTGAATTTGTTGTCATTTGAAAAATAAGGCATTATTTTCACTCCCGAAATCTGAAAATTCCAATTTTTTGAAAAAAAAGTCAATATGCCTGTTGACATATTGAAAAAAATATGATAACATTGTATATTGTACTATGGTGATAATATGGGACAGATATCCGCTATTCGTCTGATGTTGTAATCATTATAACACAGGATTTTTTAAAAATCAAGAGTAGTTTACGAAATATTTGATATGTATAGAAATTCCCGTATAAAATTTTTGACGAGGTGATAAAAGAATGGTACATGAGGTGCATTTAGGGAAAAACCGAAGACTCAGCTATTCCAAGATTAATGAAGTTCTGGATATGCCGAATCTTATCGAGGTGCAGAAGAATTCCTATAAATGGTTCCTTGAAGAAGGTCTTAAGGAAGTGTTCCGCGACATTTCTCCGATTACAGACCACTCAGGACATTTGAGCTTGGAATTTTATGACTACACCATCGACTACAACTCAAAGTACTCGGTTGAGGAATGTAAGGAAAGAGACGCAAAATATGCGGCTCCGCTTCGCGTTAGCGTAAGACTTATTAACCACGATACCGGGGAAATTAAGGAACAGGAAATCTTTATGGGTGACTTCCCGCTTATGACAGAGCAGGGAACATTCATTATTAATGGTGCTGAGCGTGTTATCGTCAGCCAGCTTGTAAGATCTCCGGGTATGTACTACGAATTTACAAGAGATAAGACAGGTAAACCATTATATACCTCAACTGTAATCCCATACCGTGGCGCATGGCTTGAGTACGAAACAGATTCAAACGATGTTTTCTCAGTAAGAATCGACCGTACAAGAAAGATTCCGGTAACAATCCTTATGCGTGCAATGGGTATTCAGACAAACTCTGAAATTTTAGAGTATTTTGGTGAGGACCCACTTATCACAGCAACACTTGAAAAAGACCCAACAACAAGCCGTGATGAAGCACTTCTTGAAATATATAAGAGACTTCGTCCGGGTGAACCGCTGAATGTTGAAAATGCAGAGAGCTTAATTACAAATATGTTCTTTGATCCAAAGCGTTATGACCTGGCTCATGTTGGTAGATATAAATATGATAAGAAGATGGCACTTGGCAGCCGAATCCCTGGTAAGGTAGTTGCAACAGATGTTGTAAGCCCGCTAACCGGCGAAATTCTGGCATCAAAAGGTGACACATTATCACATGATATGGCACTTGCAATTGAAAAAGCAGGCGTAGACTTTGTTGACCTTTTGGTTGACGAAAAGGTAGTGCGTGTTGTTTCAAACGGCATGGTTGACATTACAGAATACTGCGATTTTGATGTAAGTGATGTTCACTATAAAAAGGTTAGAAAGAGCATTCTTTTGGAAATCCTTAACAATGCGGAAAATGATGAGGATGCAAAAGAACAGATTTTAGCTAACATTGACAACCTATCACCAAAGCATATCACAGAAGAGGATATGTTTGCTTCTATTAACTATGTAATTTGCTTGGCAAACGGCATCGGCGAAATCGACGATATCGACCACCTCGGAAACCGTCGTGTAAGATGCGTTGGCGAGCTTTTACAGAACCAGTTCAGAATTGGTCTTTCAAGAATGGAAAGAGTTGTTCGTGAAAGAATGACAATTCAGGACATGGAGGTTATTACACCACAGACACTTATTAACATAAGACCAATAAGTGCTACAATAAACGAATTCTTCGGTTCATCTCAGCTATCACAGTTCATGGACCAGCCAAACCCACTTGCAGAGCTTCGTCATAAAAGGCGTATTTCAGCTTTGGGTCCTGGCGGTTTGTCAAGAGACAGAGCCGGATTTGAAGTCCGTGATGTTCACTATTCTCACTACGGCAGAATGTGTCCGATTGAAACACCGGAAGGTCCTAACATCGGTCTTATCACATCCCTTGCTACTTTTGCGAGAATTAACGAATACGGATTTATCGAAGCACCTTACAGAAAGCTTGATAAGGAAAAGGGCATCGTAACAGACGAAATCATCTACATGACAGCTGATGAAGAGGATATCTACACAGTTGCTCAGGCAAACGAGCCACTAGACGCTGAAGGCCACTTCCTTGATAAGAAGGTTACAGCGCGTTTCCGTGATGAAATCATAGAAGTAACACCAGACAAGATTGACTATATGGATGTATCTCCAAAACAGCTTGTATCCGTTGTTACAGCATGTATCCCATTCCTTGAAAACGATGACGCGAACCGTGCTCTTATGGGTTCAAACATGCAGTGTCAGGCAGTTCCGCTTTTGACAACTGATTCACCAATCGTTGGTACAGGTATGGAATATAAGGTTGCCCGTGACTCAGGCTCTGCCGTAGTTGCAAAGGAAGCCGGTACTGTTGTTAAGGTTTCAGCTGACGAAGTTGTTATCAAGGGCGATAAGACAGGCTCTAAATATACTCAGAAGCTTATTAAGTTCGCTCGTTCAAACCAGTCAACATGTATAAACCAGCGACCAATCGTTGAAGTTGGCGAGCATGTTGAAAAGGGTGATATTATTGCCGACGGTCCAGGTATGGATAACGGCGAATTGGCTCTTGGTAAGAATGTTCTTATTGGATTTATGACCTGGGAAGGTTATAACTACGAGGACGCTGTTCTTATTTCAGAGGAGCTTGTTAAGCACGATATGTTCACATCTATTCACATTGAAGAATACGAATGTGAAGCCCGTGATACAAAGCTTGGCGCAGAAGAAATCACAAGAGACATTCCGAATGTGTCAGAAGAAGCACTAAAAGACTTAAATGAAGAAGGTATCATCAGAATCGGTGCTGAAGTTCGTGCCGGTGATATCTTAGTTGGTAAGGTTACACCAAAGGGTGAAACAGAGCTTACACCTGAAGAAAGACTTCTTCGTGCAATCTTCGGCGAAAAGGCAAGAGAAGTTCGTGATACTTCACTTCGTGTACCACACGGTGAAAACGGTATCATTGTTGATGTTAAGGAATTCACCCGTGAAAACGGCGATGAGCTTTCACCGGGTGTAAATAAAGTTGTAAGATGTTATATCGCACAGAAGAGAAAGATTTCTGTGGGTGACAAGATGGCGGGCCGTCACGGTAATAAGGGTGTCGTTTCCCGTGTACTTCCACAGGAAGATATGCCGTTCCTAGAAGACGGTACACCACTTCAGATTGTTTTGAACCCTCTTGGCGTTCCTTCTCGTATGAACATCGGACAGGTTCTTGAAATGCACCTTGGCTATGCATATAGAACCCTAAGCTTAAAGAGCAGAGAACAGCTTGAAGCTATCACAGTTGATGAAGCTTATAAGCAGGTAATCCTTGATGCAAAAGACAAGCAGATAGCTGACAAGAAAGAATATATTAAGATTGCAACACCTGTATTTGACGGTGCCCGTGATGAAGACTTAAAGCAGGCATTCCAGCTGGCTGACCTTCCGGGAACATTCAAGTCAACCGTTTATGACGGAAGAACAGGCGATAAGTTTGACAACCCTGTTACAGTGGGTGTCATGTACTACCTGAAGCTTGACCACTTGGTTGACGATAAGATTCACGCACGTTCAACAGGTCCATACTCACTTGTTACTCAGCAGCCTCTAGGCGGTAAAGCCCAGTTTGGTGGTCAGAGATTCGGTGAAATGGAAGTTTGGGCTTTGGAAGCATATGGTGCTGCTTATACACTTCAGGAAATCTTAACAGTTAAGTCTGACGATATTGTTGGCCGTGTTAAGACATACGAAGCAATCGTTAAGGGCGAAAACATTCCAAAATCAGGAATTCCTGAATCATTCAGAGTTTTGGTTAAGGAACTTCAGGCTTTGGCTCTTGACATCAGAATTCTTGGCAAGGGTGGAGAAGAAATCGACCTTGATGCATCACTTGATGATGACGACTCACCAATGCCGGACAGAGACCTTGTTGCTACAATGGAAGAGGGCGATGTTCCGATTTCATTTGAAGACGACATTGAGGACGAAATGAGCATCGAAGACATTGACGACGATTACTCATATATGGACGACGAGGAAGAGGATGCAGGCGACGGTCTTCTTTCACCGGATGATTTTTAATAAGGAGGGGTTAAGATTATGTTAGAATTTAATAGCTTTGAAGCAATAAAAATCGGATTAGCCTCACCGGAAACCATCCGTAGCTGGTCCCACGGCGAAGTTAAAAAGCCGGAAACCATCAATTACCGTACACTAAAGCCGGAAAGAGACGGTCTTTTCTGCGAAAAGATTTTCGGACCTACAAAGGACTGGGAATGTCACTGCGGTAAATATAAGAAAATAAGATATAAGGGTGTTGTTTGTGACCGATGCGGAGTTGAGGTTACAAAGGCAAAGGTTCGTCGAGAGAGAATGGGCCACATTGAGCTTGCAACACCGGTATCTCACATATGGTACTTCAAGGGTGTTCCATCAGCTTTGGGACTTACTCTTGATATATCACCAAGAAACCTTGAAAAGGTACTATACTTTGCAGCATATATTGTAACTGACCCTGGAAAGACAGAACTTACTGAAAAGCAGATTCTGTCTGAAAAGGAATACCGCGAAGCTTATGAAAAGTACGGTGACAAGTTCACTTGCGGTATGGGTGCAGAAGCTGTACTTGAGCTTTTAAAGAAAATCGACCTTGATGCACTATCTGAAGAGCTAAAGCAGGAGCTTGAAACTTCACAGGGACAGAAGAAAGCAAAGATTATCAAAAGACTTGAAACAATTGAAGCATTCAGAATTTCCGGCAACCGTCCGGAATGGATGATTATGACAATTGTTCCGGTAATTCCGCCGGATTTGCGTCCTATGGTACAGCTTGACGGTGGCCGTTTTGCAACATCTGACTTAAACGACCTATATCGTAGAGTTATCAACAGAAATAACCGTTTAAGACGACTTTTAGAGCTTGGTGCTCCTGACATCATTATAAGAAACGAAAAGAGAATGCTTCAGGAAGCAGTTGACGCTTTAATTAACAACGGTCGTCGCGGAAGAACAGTAACAGGCCCTGGAAATCGTGCTTTAAAGTCACTTTCTGACTTACTAAAGGGTAAGCAGGGACGATTCCGTCAGAACCTACTTGGTAAGCGTGTTGACTATTCAGGCCGTTCCGTTATCGTTGTTGGTCCTGAAATGAAGATTTATCAGTGCGGTGTGCCAAAGGAAATGGCAATCGAACTATTCAAGCCATTCGTAATGAAAGAGCTTGTTGAAAGAGGTCTTGCACACAACATTAAGAGTGCCAAGAGAATGGTAGAACAGGTAAAGCCTGAGGTTTGGGATGTACTTGAAGATGTTATTAAGGAACATCCGGTACTTTTAAACCGTGCGCCTACACTTCACAGACTTGGTATTCAGGCATTTGAGCCAAAGCTTGTTGACGGACACGCTCTAAAGCTACATCCACTTGTATGTACAGCGTATAATGCCGACTTTGACGGTGACCAGATGGCTATTCACGTACCTCTATCACCTGAAGCACAGGCAGAAGCAAGATTCCTTATGTTATCTGCAAACAACCTTCTAAAACCACAGGACGGACACCCTGTAACAGTTCCTACACAGGACATGATTCTGGGTTCTTACTACTTAACAATGGTTAAGGAAGATGAAATCGGCGGTAAGGACTATCCTGAACGCGACCAGTCAGAAGAATGGCATCCGCATTACTTCTCATCAGAGGATGAAGCAATGCTTGCTTACTTCAATAAAGAAATCGGTCTTCATACACCTATCAGAGTAAGAAAAGAAAAGACTGTTCACGGTGTTGAATATGTAAGAAATATTGACGCTACAGTGGGTAGACTTGTTTTCAACCAGAACATTCCACAGGACCTTGGTTTTGTTGACAGAACTGAAGGCTCAGAAACAATGTTCAACCTTGAAATTGACGAGGTTGTAGGAAAGAAACAGCTTGGTAAAATCATCGACAGATGTATCAAGGTTCACGATACAACAAAGACTGCAGAAGTTCTTGACTTAATCAAGGAAACAGGCTATAAATACTCAACAATCGGTGCTTTAACAGTATCTGTAAGCGACATCGAGGTTCCTGAAAAGAAAGCCGAGCTTCTTGAAGAAGCTGAAAAGCAGATTGATGCAATCGCTAAGAAGTACAGAAGAGGTCTTCTAACCAACGAAGAAAGATATAACGAAGTTATCAAGGTATGGAGTTCAACAACTGATAAGGTTACAAAGGCCATGATGGATCACATGGATCAGTTCAACCCTATCTTCATGATGGCGGACTCAGGAGCCCGTGGTAGCGTTAACCAGATCCGTCAGCTTGCAGGTATGCGTGGTCTTATGGCCGATACAAAGGGTAGAGCTGTCGAAATTCCAATTCGTGCCAACTTCCGAGAGGGTCTTAATGTACTTGAGTACTTTGTATCTTCTCACGGTGCAAGAAAGGGTCTTACCGATACAGCGCTTCGAACAGCCGACTCAGGTTACTTGACCCGTCGTTTGGTTGATGTTTCACAGGATGTTATCGTTCGTGAAAAGGATTGTGGAACACATGAGGGCGAAGTTGTTCGTGCTATTAAGGACGGCAACGAAGTTATCGAACCACTTAAGGACCGTATCGTAGGCCGTATCTCGGTTGATGATATTAAATCAGGCGATGAAGTTTTGGTATTTGCAGGCGATCTTATTACAGACGAGCAGGCAGACAAGGTTATCAAAGCCGGTATCGAAGCAGTTAAAATCAGAAGTGCACTTACATGCCGTACTAAGAACGGTGTATGTTCTAAGTGTTACGGAACAAACCTTGCAACAGGTAAAATTGTTAATGTTGGTGAAGCAGTTGGTATCATTGCAGCTCAGTCAATCGGTGAACCGGGTACACAGCTAACAATGAGAACATTCCACGCCGGCGGTGTCGCAGGCGGTGCCGACGTTACACAGGGTCTTCCTCGTGTTGAAGAACTTTTTGAAGCGAGAAAGCCAAAGGGTCTTGCAATCCTGTCTGAAATTTCAGGTAAGGTAACAGTATC
>JAZNWI010000198.1:0-2158 GCA_045593305.1 Clostridia bacterium
AGCACTTCAGAATATCTATAAAAAGTACGGATATTTCCATGAATCCTTAAGCAACTTCACAATGCCTGGTAAGGACGGCATGGAAAAGATGTCAAAGATGCTTTCAGACCTTCGCGCAAACCCAATTACAAAGGTTTCAGGACTTGATGTTGCAAAGGTTATTGACTACACACAAGATGGAACAGGACTTCCAAAGTCAAATGTTTTAAAATATGAGCTTTCAGACGGAAAGACATACTTCTTTATAAGACCATCAGGAACTGAGCCAAAGGTTAAGCTTTATGTTGGAACATCTGCTGATTCTATGGAAGCTGCAGTAGCACTTAATGAAGCTGTAACAAAGGATGTTAAAGCTTACCTGGGTGTTTGATTAAATGCATTTTAAAAACAGACTGCATATGCAGTCTGTTTTTTGGTGCGAGAGTTCATAATAGATGTATGTAATGTAAAGCTAAATTTTGCTCTTCCGTGCAAAGCGAAATTATTGCTCCGCAATAGCTAAATAACTCCTATGGAGTAGCTAAATTAAATTCGCTTTCCGCGTGTGAAGCACATTTAGCTGCCGCAGGCAATTTAGCTGAACTTGTTCAATTTAGCTCGCGTCAGCGAATTTAGCTGAAAAAAAGACAGATTTAAAAGAGAAATCTGTCTTTTTTCTGGTGCACCTGACAGGACTGTTACTCTTTTTAAGGGAATGCCCCTCATTGCACCTTATATCTCATAAACTTTTGATTCTTATTAACTTGCATCCTTAGTATAACACAAATCGTCTAAGATTTCAACAGTTCCGACAAATTTGTAGTAGATATTTATATCCTGATAAGTTTCGCCTTGATATTCGTACTTTTCGCCGACCTCAATTCTCTCTATAAGCTCATGGAGAATCTCGTAAGTGAGTTCTTTAATTCCGATATACTTTTCAATCAGATTTACAAAGTCTATGGCATTATCTTTTGATTTGTGGTATTCGTTAAGTTCACTTTCAATTCTTGATGCCTCGGCTTTTAATTCTGCCTGTTCTTCTTCGTATCCGGCAAGAAGTGATGCCATTCTCTCGCTTGATAGATTACCTAAGACTGAATTTTCATAGGTCTTTTTTATCAGGAGTTCAAGTTCACCGATTCTCTTATTGGCTTTTGCAAGCTTTCGTTGATTGTCTTTGGTTTCTGCCATAATTTTTTGCTCGTTGCATTTAAGTGCCGCTTTGTATAGGGCATCTCTGTCGGTTTCTAATATCACGGTCTTTGCATATATGTCTGCAAGGACGACACCATATAACTCGTCATACCTTATGTAATGAGATGGGCAATATTTCTTACCCTTTAGGTTATATGTGTTGCATACATAAGACTTGGTTGCATTGGAGAAGACCAAGGCTTTTTTGCAAACCATACATTTTATTATCTTAGCAAAGATTTGTGTTTCTCCTGTTTTGGTTTCTCTTGCCCGACTTTCAAGTAGCTTTTGCACTTCATCAAAGGTTTGCTTATCAATTATAGGCTCATGAGTGTTTTCTACCACAATCCATTCGTCCTTTGGGACATCCCTAAACTTCTTTGACTTAAAAGGCTTTTCTTTTCTGTGATTTACCATATTGCCTATGTAAACTTCGTTTATAAGCATATCACCCACAGTATCATCACACCAATAACATTCATCATCGTGTGCGGTCATAGCAGAATAATGATTCATTCCCTGAGCCTTTGCATAGGCGGCAGGAGTTGGGATTTGTTCTTCGTGAAGAATTTTTGTTATTTTCCTTTTCCCATAGCCCTGCTTTGCCAAGTCGAAGATGTGTTTTACAATATGCGCAACCTCTTCATCAATTATAAGATGATGCTTGTCCTTCGGGTCCTTTTGGTATCCGTATGGTGCTTTAGCACCGAGGAACCAACCCGATTCCGATTTGGTTTTGTATGCCGACCTCGTCTTTTCGGATATATCTCTTGGATACATTGCATTATACATATTCTTAAAGGCCGCAATTTGTTGATAACCATTTAAGTATGTATCAACACCATCATCTATTGCAATAAACCGAATGCCTCTTGCTATGAAAATGTCCTCGTAATATAGATTTGCCTGAACATCATTTCTGCCAAGCCTTGATAAATCTTTTACGATTATGCAGTTGGCATTTCCTTCTTCAACATCGTGC
>JAZNWI010000199.1:0-5209 GCA_045593305.1 Clostridia bacterium
TTGCCAAATATCCCTGATCTCCACAGATTTTGAAAACCAAACAAATTCAAAATTTAAGGAGATTTAGGAATGAATAACAATATTATATCTGCTCTTATCGAGCAATTTTACATTGACTGTGAAGTTATTGAAACGCAATACGAATACCCTCACTATACGGGTGTTGAGAAATGGATTATTATAACTGACCTTTCCGAAGAAGAATTAAATAACAAATATGGAAAACAAATCGCTCCTTTAAGACCATTTATCGTTCTTTCACGGTCTTTTGGTGAAGTTCGTGATGCGTTTAGAAGAAATGAGAAAAAACACCAAATGCGAGCTGCAAGACACGGACACGCATTTGACTATAGTGAGGAAACTGAGGAACATCATAGCGAAATTGCAACCCCTGATGCGGAAAGTATTTATCTGCAAGAAGAAACTTATGCAGAACTTAGGGCGGCAATTATGACTCTTGAGGATACTCAGAAAAAACGAATCATTAAGTACTTTTTCTATGGTAAGACCTATAAGGAAATTGCAAATGAAGAAGGTGTTTCCTTTCAAGCGGTAGCAAAGTCTATAGATAACGCAGTGAAAAAATTAAGAAATTTTGATTTTAGGGGTTGAATTTTGCCCTCTCTCAGTGGGAACAAGTGAAGGGACTTGTTTTTGTAATCCCTTCAAATAAATCATAGAGAGGTATTACAAATGGAAAAGAAAGACTTATCTAAAATCAAATGGGGCGAGATTTATACTTGTGATCTCGGCAGAATGAAGGGTTCGGTTCAATGTGGTGTACGCCCCGTATTGGTCGTGCAGACCAATAAACTGAACGGCAGCAGTCCTACGGTCGTAGTGGCAGTTATTACATCGGTTCGTAAAAGAGAAGATATTGCTTCTCATATTCCGTTGGAAACGGATTGTGGACTCAACGAACCGTCTATGGTAGTGCTTGAGCAGATAAGAACTATCGACAAAGCTGAAGAACTGATTTCCTATGTGGGCAGAATTGAGGACGGAGGAACAATCGCCAAAATCAAAGACGGTATCCGCTATCAGTTCCAACTTATGAGAAAGAGAAAGCCTATCCGCACGGGATATATTCTCAGCCTTTGTCCGAAGTGCCGTGCAGAGTTCTTCAGCGTACCGGAGAACATTCTTAGACGGGTAGATCCTTTGCAGGTCGAAAAAGAGCCTTGCGATAAGTGTCAGGTTGGCTACGGATACGATTACTTAATCACGAAGCGTACCAAACGACCTAATAACGGTGGAGGTGGTTTAGATGTTTGAAGATAAAGTTGCCGACTTAAATCGACAGACTACGACACACCCCACTTCCTATGAGAAGCGAACCTACACCGTTTCGGAAATTCAGGATATTCTCGGTATAGGAAGAAACGCCGCATACGCTATCGTAAAAAAAGGATATTTCAGTACGGTTCGTATCGGAGGAATTATCCGTATTTCAAAAAGGAGTTTCGATGCTTGGCTTGATGAAAAGAGCAAATCTTGTCAAGTATGCGATGACACCTAATCGCATCATTAACAAAACTTCCGATTTTGAGTACCATATAGCCAAGCAAAGCAGCTTGGCTATATGGCTCAGAAAAAGGAGGTTCAATGATGAGCAAAACAAGTATGTCTGTAATGGAGATGGGCAGATCTCTCGGCTTATGCAAAACAGAGTCGTATTGGCTTGTTCATAAGGAACAGTTTGAAACACGGCTTGTCGCAGGCAAAATGCGAGTAATGATAGAGAGCTTCGAGAAATGGTATGCAAACCAACTTCATTATAAGAAGGTCAACGGCGAATTGCCCGGTACGGAACTACTCAAAAGGACTATGACCGTTCCGACAATGGCATCGCTCTTGGGTATCAGAGAAGCGACCGCTTATGAACTGATACACAGATTACATTTCAGGTCTGTTAAGACCGAATACAGCAGCCAAAGGTTGCTGATCGACAAAGCCACTTTCTATGAATGGCTCAAAAGTCAAACCCACTACAAGATAGTCGAGGGAAAGGAGGACTTCTATGATAGAGAAGAATTGTCAGAAGCTCAATGAGAAGAACGGCGTTCCCAAAGGCAAAAAGAGTTATAACCTCTCGGAGATAATGGCTATTCTCGGTATCTGTCGTTCTTCTGCTACAAAACTTATCAGGACAAATCAGTTTCGTAGTGTGCGTATCGGTAGAGAGGTTAGAGTTCTCAAGTCAGACTTTGATGCTTGGCTTGACAGTAATACGAAGTAAGGAGGAAGTGCAGTATGGCATCCATAGTAAAAAGAAAAAACAAATTCTCTGTCGTTTATACCTATACGGATGATAAGGGCGACAAGCGACAAAAATGGGAAACCTTTGCGACCAACGCTGAAGCCAAAAGACGTAAAGCGGAAGTCGAGTTCCAACAAGAGTCAGGTACTCTTGTTATTCCTGAAGCAAAGACCGTAAAGGAATTGCTTGAAGATTACACTTCGATTTACGGAGTGAACACTTGGGCAATGTCTACCTATGAAGCAAGACGAAGCCTGATTTTCAATTACATTAACCCGATTTTAGGAGATGTGAAGCTCTCCGACCTGAACACCCGAATGATGGAAAAGTATTATCAGAACTTGCTCAAGGTTAAATCGAGGGTGGTAAACAACCGCAAGCCGAATACGGAGTATCTGTCTTGCCACACAGTTCGAGAGGTTCACAAACTGCTCCGTAGTGCTTTTAATCAGGCGGTTAAATGGGAGCTGATGACAAAGAACCCTTGTGTCAATGCAACGCTCCCACAAGAGGAACACAAGGCTCGTGATATATGGGATGCTCCCACTCTCTTTAAGGCTCTTGAGCTTTGCGATGATGATATATTGAGACTTGCTATTAACCTTGCTTTCTCTTGTTCCTTGCGAGTTGGTGAAATGCTTGGATTGACTTGGGATTGTGTTGAGATCTCCGATGCAAGCATAGCAAACGGCACGGCTTTTATATTCGTCAATAAGGAACTGCAACGAGTAAACCGTGATGCACTTGAGAAATTGAATGAGAAAGGCATCATACTCAAGTTTCCGGCTTTCTTTGCAAGGACAAACACCGCCTTAGTTCTCAAAGAGCCTAAGACAAAGACAAGTACCCGAAAGGTATTCCTTCCTAAGACGGTGGCAGAAATGCTCAAAGAACGTTATCAGGAAATTCAGGAGTACAAGGAATTGTTCGGTGACGAGTTCCAAGATTTCAACCTCGTATTCTGTAATGCAAATGGCAGACCGATGGAGAGCCAAATCATCACCCGTGCATTGCAGAAACTAATCAAAGACAACGACCTACCGCCCGTAGTTTTCCATAGCTTGCGACATTCAAGTATTACCTACAAGTTGAAGCTCAACGGCGGTGATATAAAGTCTGTTCAGGGCGATTCCGGTCACGCACAAGTAAAGATGGTTACTGATGTGTATTCTCACATCATAGACGAGGACAGACGGCTCAATGCACAAAGGTTTGAAGAAACTTTCTACCAAAAGAAAAACCCGTCAGAGGTCAACGGAGCGACCGTAGAGCCGAAGAAAGAGCCGCAAGGCATAACCGAAGAAGCAATGCTAAACTATATGGTTCAAAACCCCGACTTCTTACAGAAGTTCAAAGTCCTGCTCGGTGTAGGAAACTAAATACAAAGCATAACGGCAAGATCACAAAATGGTCTTGCCGTTTTCTTTTCGCTTTAATGTGTAGAATTTTTCATATTTATGTGGTATAATGGCAAAAGAATCTGAATGAAAGGTGATTAGATATGAGCCAAGCGTATGATTTTTTGAAAGAGTGTGGCTCTTTCTTTGTTTTAACTGTCAATGGGGATTATCCCGCAGGCAGACCGTTTGGTGCTGTAATGGAAGTTGGAGAATACCTTTATTTATCCACTAATGATATGAACCAAGCACATAAACAGATGAGAGAACACGAAAAGATACAGATTGTTGCAAAGAAAGCAAACTCAAGAGATTGGATAAGGATTTCCGGTATTGCAACAGAATGTGAGGATAAAGAATTAAAAGATAAGATGCTTATAGAGTGTCCTATTCTGCAGCAGCGATTTGGTGCAGTTGGAATGGAGCATTTTATTATGTTTAGAGTAAAGGTTGAGAATGTCGAAATCAAATGACATCTCAATCAGGTACTCGGTAACAGACCGAGGTACAAGCGATTAAATAAAGGCATCTTTTGGGAATATAACCGTTTCCCTAAATCCGAACCCCTTGCTAATTCCCATCTAATTAGACGGTCGAAAACGGGGTAAAATTAGCAGTAATTCCGTAACACAGCTTAACACTCAAAGTGCGAAAAAGCCTTGAAAATACGGGATTATCGGGTACAGGAAGTGACTCTACAACCGAGTTTCGAGGTCACTCCTAAGCGGTAGGTCGGAGGTTCGAATCCTCTCGAGGACGCCTTGTAAAAAACTTCTTTTGTCTACCAAGACAAAAGAGGTTTTTTGCTTTCTTGCACAACTTATGGTTTTGTAGTATAATTAGTTCGATAATAAGAATTTGACGAAGGGAATAAATCGTGATGAAATTGAGAATAATGGATTTTTTGACTGATATACAAGAAATAAATGGTGTTGCGTTATCGGCGAAGCTTCAATGCACTTGTGGATGTTCAAACTTTAAATTTTCACATACAGGCAAGCAAACCAGAGGAATTCTTGCTCCTTATATTGTCAAGAAAAAAGGTCAGTTGGTTTTGAAAGCTTGTTGTCATTGTTGCGGCAATTCTATAATTGTATATGATTCCGAAAAAGATGGAACACGAGCTCGTAGTAATTGCTTAACCAGTGAGTTTGTGCCATTTGTTTCAAAATCCTTGCCAAACAATTTGTCCGTAGTGATTAAGTACAATTATTTACCAGAGAAGCTCAAAATAGAAGAATCATATTCAAATCAGTTTGAACAATGTTTTATTTACATCGCAGACCAAAACGGAAAAGAAGGAAAGGCCTTGATAGAGGAGTAAATTCTCTTTGCTAAATTGGAATTTATCAAACAGCGCATTTGCGCACCTAATCGCTTTTCTTACCTATACTTACGCACTGTTATATCGCTCTTTCGCAACAAAAAGAACGGTGCTTTTTAATGAAAAGTTCCGTTCTTTTTTATTTAAAAATATCTTTACTTTGTATCGCGTTTATGTTATACTTTTTTCGACGAAATTCTATATTTCCCGACAGCACGGGCATCCTAA
>JAZNWI010000200.1:0-17758 GCA_045593305.1 Clostridia bacterium
GTTTCCCCGATTTTTTCTGTATCAAAATCGCGGATTGCCGAAATCATACCGTCAGTAT
This sequence comes from Clostridia bacterium, assembly GCA_045593305.1. Classification (GTDB taxonomy): domain Bacteria; phylum Bacillota; class Clostridia; order UBA1381; family UBA1381; genus UBA1738. The sequence continues at coordinate 59 of JAZNWI010000200.1, forward strand.
TGATTTTGGGCAAGTCTTTTGCAGAATCAATTCTATTATAAATATCTGCAGTTGATATATTAACAGGCGGTGTTACTAAAACCACAGGAATACCCGGGATTTGGGAAAGAGTTGTTAGCTTTTCGCCAATTCCCTCGGCAAGAGATGTGACATTTTCTATGCAGTAAGGCACATCCGCACCAAGCAAAAGTCCCATTTCCAGAATCTTTTCCTTTGAAAGATTTGCGTTGTATAAAAGATTTAATGCACATAAAACTGCTGCGGCATTACCACTGCCACCAGCAAGCCCTGCAGCAATTGGGATATTTTTTGTTATTTTAATACTTACGCCACCTTTAATTCCGGTTTCGTTAAAGAACAAGTCAGCAGCCTTGTATGCAATATTTTTATTATCGCAGGGAAGATGGGGAATGTTTGTTTTAACAGTTATTCCAAAGGGTGCTTTTTTTACGATAATCAGGTCAAAAAGGTTAAGGGATTGCATAACCATTTTGACTTCGTGATAGCCGTTTTCAAGCTTACCCAAAACATCAAGAGTAAGATTTACTTTTGCATAGGATTTGGCAATAGCACGGTTTTTTGTGATTATTATATCATTTAAAAGATTCATTTTAAATCACCCCTATAGCTCGCTGTGAGAACTTTCAACCACATTTTTAATGTCTTCTTTAGAAACGCATCGCTCTTTTGCATCCTTTTTTAAGTATGCAAGATATTCTATATTTCCCTCAGGCCCTTTTATCGGTGAGAAAGAAAGCCCGACAGGGAAAAAACCAATTTCTTCCGCAAAATCAAGAACAGTTTCAACCACGCTTAAGTGAACATTTATGTCGCGGACAACACCTTTTTTTCCTACCTGTTCACGGCCTGCTTCAAACTGTGGCTTAATTAAAGCTACAAGCTCGCCATCTTCTGCCAAAAGCTCATAAGCTACAGGAAGCACAAGCTTTAGTGATATAAATGATACATCAATAGATGCAAAATCAATCGGGCATCCAATATCTTCAGGCTTTACATAGCGGATGTTGGTGCGCTCCATATTATGAACCCGTGAATCCTGGCGGAGCTTCCATGCAAGCTGGCCATAGCCGACATCAACGGAAAAAACCTCTTTCGCACCATTTTGAAGCATACAATCTGTAAATCCGCCTGTTGATGCGCCAATATCCATAGTGGTTTTGCCCTCTAGGGTGATAGGGAATAACTGCATTGCTTTTTCAAGCTTAAGACCGCCACGGCTGACATATTTTAATGTTTCGCCACGGATTTCAGGGGTCTTTTCCATATCAACCATAAGCCCTGCCTTGTCGCATTTTTGATTATCAATATAAACTATGCCTGCCATAATCAAAGCCTTTGCTTTTTCACGGCTTTCGGCAAGCCCCTTTTCTGTCATTAAAACATCAAGTCTAATTTTTTCAGCCATTATAGCTTTTCCTCAATTCTTTTAATAATGGATTCTGCATCCATGTTATAGTATTTATCAAGCTCTGAAACACTTCCGTGTATAATCGGCACATCAGGAAATGCACAAATAAGCATTTTTGCGGGGTTTTCGCTCTCCGAAATAACAGTTGAAATTAAGGAGCCTAAACCGCCTGTTTTTATGCCGTCTTCAATGGTAACAACAAGCTTTGCACCCTTTGAATGTGCTAAAATCTCATCGGTATTTACAGGAAAAATTGTAGGCAATATAACAAGCTTTGCGTTAAGCTTTTCTGCCACAGCTTTTGCCGTTTTTAACATTCTTCCGCTTGAGAAGATAACGACTTTTTTGCCGTCTTTCGCAAGGTGAGTTTTATATGGCTCAAAGTCATATCCAAACTCTTCTTTAGTGCATCCTCTTGGATAACGGATAGTAATCGGGCCGGTATGCTCATTTATTGCATATTGCAGCATCTGGTCAAGCTCGGAAAAGCTTGACGGAGAAAGTATGGTCATATTCGGCATAGACGATAGGAAAGCTATGTCATACATGCCCTGGTGGGTTTCGCCGTCCTGACCAACAATTCCGGCACGGTCTGCACATAAAACCACATGCAGGTTCTGAAGGCATACATCGTGAAGAATCTGATCGTATGCACGCTGCATAAAGGTAGAATAAAGCGGTACAACAGGTACAAGTCCTGTCATAGCAAGCCCTGCCGCCATGGTAACGGCATGCTGCTCTGCGATACCAACATCAAAATAACGCTCAGGGAAGGTGTCACGAAATTCACAAAGACCTGTTCCAAGTGGCATAGCACCTGTTATTGCACATACTTTTGGGTTGTCCTTTGCAATTTTAACAAGGGAATCCCCGAATGCCTTTGAATAATCGTCTTTTGTTGGTGTACACGAAGCTCCGGCAGAAATTCCATGATATAGCTCAGGATTGGTTTCTGCTGGGCGATAGCCTTTACCCTTGGTAGTTCTTATGTGAATAAATGACGAGGTGTCGGATGCCTTTGCACGCTCAAAAACAGCGCGAAGTGCTTCAATATCATGCCCGTCAACAGGACCGATATAATTAAGACCCAGGTTATCAAAAAGGGTGTTTGGAATAACCTTGCGCTTTAAGGAATTCTTTGCCTTTTTCACAGTATTTGTCGCTGTTTCAGAACCAATAGGGAGCTTTGACAAAAACTCTTCAATTCGCTCTTTTGACTTAAAGTATTCAGGCTTTAAGCGAAGTTGTTGCAGGTATTGAGAAATAGCACCAACATTGTTTGCGATACTCATTTCATTGTCATTCAAAACGAAAATAACCTTTGAATTTGAGTGTCCTGCATCATTTAACGCTTCAAAAATCATACCGCCTGTCAAGGCACCGTCACCAAAAACTGCTACAACATCATAATCATCGCCTGCAAGGTCGCGACCTCTTGCAATACCCATTGCGGCAGATGCGGAAGTTGATGAATGACCGGTATTGAAGGCATCATAAATGCTCTCGGAGGTTTTTGGGAAACCGCTTAAGCCACCGAAAGTACGAAGTGTTTCAAATTTATCTTTTCTGCCTGACAGGATTTTGTGAACATAGGACTGATGCCCTACATCCCAGATAAGCCTGTCCTTTTTAAAATCAAAGACAGAATAAAGGGCAAGAGTAAGCTCCACCACCCCAAGATTTGAGGCCAGGTGCCCTCCTGTTTTTGAAACGGATTTTATTAAAAACTTGCGTATTTCATACGCCAAAAGTCTTGCATCATTAGTTGAAAGTGCCGGAATATCATCCGGAAGCTTTATTTCATCAAGGTTCATAACTTCACCTTCCTCAAAAACTATAATACCACAATTTTCCTAAGATGTAAAGGAAATTAAAGGGCGAATTCTCCTCGTATTTCACCTGCAAGATAAAGAGAACCGCATACGCATACGATTTCATCACAAGGTGTTCTTGAAATCGCTTTTTTAACTGCTAAAATGCTGTCTTTTTCTACTTCACAATCAGGGATTAGTGTTGCCAGTTCCTCTGCCGGCATGCACCTTGGCATCTTAACTTCTGTAACAATTACATTTTTTGCAAAATCCCGAATAAGTGCCGATGCTTCCTGCACATCCTTGTCCTGCATCATGGCAACAACAAAGGTTACAGGCTTGTTCAAGGCCTTGAGGGATGAGATAAGGGCACGAACTCCGTCTGGATTATGTCCACCATCTAAAATAAGATTATCCTTTAAAAATTCGAATCTTGCTATCCATTTTGTGTTGGAAAGCCCTGTCTTTATATGTTCTTCCAAAATGCCCAATGCTTTAGCACCGCCTACTGCAATGCCGGCGTTTTCCTTTTGATATTCTCCGGATAGTGACAGGGAATAATCGCAGGTTGGCTCTGCAATAAACAGGGGAACATCCAAGGATTTGCATGTTCTTTCTATTACAGAAAGCACAGATTTTTCCTGACAGAAAGTGGTAATAACCTTTGTCCCGACCTTTATGATTCCACATTTTTCATTTGCTATTTTTTCAATTGTATCCCCAAGATATTCAGTATGGTCAAGACCTATTTTGGTGATAATAGAAAGCTTGGCAGGGGGAATTACATTTGTTGCATCAAGTCTTCCGCCAAGTCCGGTTTCCAAAACTACAATGTCGCACTCTTTTTCTGCAAAATATAAAAACGCCATTGCAGTAATTTGGGCAAAAACCGAAATTTCAACATTCAAAGCGTCAATTTCCTGCTTTACTCTTGTTGCAATTCGTGCTAAGGCATCGTCAGGAATGTTTTCGCCATCAACCTGTATTCTTTCGTTGAAAACTTCAATGAATGGGGAAGTATATAACCCGCATTTCATACCTGATGCACGCAAAATAGAGGCAATCATAGCAGAAACAGAGCCTTTGCCATTAGTTCCGGCAACATGGATAAACTCAAGTGCTTCTTGCGGATTGCCTAATTTTGTAAGCAACTTTTTTAAATCGTCATTCCCCAAAATTTTAGAAAATTTAGGGGTATCATTTATATATTTTAATGTTTCTTTATAGTCCATAATTTAAGTTAAAAGGGACAGATTAGAAACCTGTCCCAGTATATTACATATTTTCAAGTCCGCGGATAGTTTCAAGAACTTTTTCAAGCATTTCTGAATACTTTCTGCCTTTTTCCTTTTCTTCGTCAATGACTTTCTGCGGAGCTTTTGAAACAAAGCCTTCGTTTGAAAGCTTGCCTTCAACTCTCTTGATTTCGCCTTCAAGCTTTTTCTTTTCGGCATTTAATCTTTCCAGTTCTTTTTCCTTGTCAACAAGCTCACCCATAGGGATAAAGATTTCGCAAGAGTCAACAACGATGTTTACAGCGTTTGCATCAATACCGTCCTTTGAGTCTTGAACAACTGTTTCTGATGCAGAAGCCAGTTTTTCAAAGAAAGTTGCACCCTTTTGGAAGATGTCAGCCTTGTCTGTTACAAGGATAACCTTTGCTTTCTTTGATGGAGGAACATTCATTTCAGCTCTTCTGTTTCTGATTGCAGAAATAGCGTCCATGATAAGCTCCATATTCTTTTCATCCATAGGGAAGTCAAGCTCATCTTTAAACTTTGGATAGTCGCTTATAACAATGCTTTCGCCGTCATGCGGTAAGTGCTGCCAGATTTCTTCTGTGATAAACGGCATAAACGGGTGAAGTAGCTTCATTGTGTTTGAAAGCACATAAGTTAAAACATACTGTGCAGTCTTAGCACTTTCTGATTCCTTATCAAACAGTCTTGGTTTAACAAGCTCAATATACCAGTCACAGAAGTTGTCCCAGATAAAGTCATATAGCTTCGAAACTGCAACACCAAGCTCAAAGTTGTCAAGGTTTTCAGTAACTTCTTTTACTACTCGGTTATACTTTGACAAAATCCATTTGTCTTCAAGCTCAAGCTTTGAAAGTTCCGGAAGTTTACATTCTGTAATGTCAAGATTCATTAGTGTAAATCTTGATGCGTTCCAGATTTTGTTTGCAAAGTTACGGCTTGCCTCAACTCTTTCCATATAGAAACGCATATCGTTTCCAGGTGCATTTCCTGTTGCAAGGGTAAAGCGAAGAGCGTCTGCACCATAGGTGCTAATAATTTCAAGTGGGTCAATACCATTACCCAAAGATTTTGACATCTTTCTTCCTTGTGAGTCACGAACCAAACCGTGAATAAATACATGCTTGAATGGCTCTTTACCTGTGTGCTCTAGGCTTGAGAAAATCATTCTCGCTACCCAGAAGAAGATAATATCGTAACCTGTTACAAGCACGCTTGTAGGGAAGAAGTAGTCAAGGTCAGCGGTCTTTTCAGGCCAGCCAAGTGTGGAGAATGGCCATAGTGCTGATGAGAACCAGGTGTCAAGAACATCTTCGTCCTGCTTAACCTTTCCGCCACATTTTGGACAAACTGTAATGTCTTCCTTTGAAACTGTTGTTTCGCCGCAATCCTCACAGTAGAATGCAGGAATTCTGTGACCCCACCAAAGCTGACGGGAAATACACCAGTCAAATACATTTTCCATCCAGTTCATGTATGTTTTTGAGAAACGCTCTGGAACAAACTGAACATCACCGTCTTTAACAGCCTTTATTGCAGGTTCTGCCAATGGCTTCATCTTAACAAACCACTGCTTTGAGATAATAGGCTCAACGGTAGTTCCGCAACGATAGCATGTACCAACATTGTGAGAATGGTCTTCAATCTTAACCAAAAGACCCATTTCGGTAAGGTCTTCAATCATAGCCTTTCGGCATTCATATCTGTCCATACCCTCATATTTGCCGGCATACTTATTCATAGTAGCATCATCGTTCATAACCTTAATCTGCTCCAGGTTATGACGCATACCAACTTCAAAGTCATTAGGGTCGTGAGCGGGTGTAATCTTAACGCAACCTGTACCAAACTCTTTATCAACATATTCATCAGCGATAACAGGAATTTCGCGGTCAGTTAGCGGAAGAAGCAATGTCTTTCCAACTAAATCCTTGTATCTTTCGTCTTCAGGGTTAACAGCAACGGCAGTATCACCGAAAAGAGTTTCAGGACGGGTTGTTGCAATAACAACAAACTGGTCAGAATCCTTTACAGGATACTTGATATGCCAGAAATGTCCTGCCTGTTCCTCGTGCTCAACTTCTGCATCAGAAAGAGCAGTTATACAATGAGGACACCAGTTAATAATCTTTGAGCCCTGATAGATAAGTCCCTTATTATAAAGGTTAACGAATACTTCACGAACTGCTTTTGAACAACCCTCGTCCATGGTAAAGCGTTCTCTGTCCCAATCGCAAGAAGAACCAATTTTCTTAAGCTGATTAATGATTCTGTCACCATAAAGGTTTTTCCAGTCCCAAACACGCTCTAAGAACTTTTCTCTTCCCAAATCGTAACGGGTAAGGTTTTCGTTAACACGAAGATTTTCCTCAACCTTAATCTGAGTTGCGATACCTGCGTGGTCGGTTCCAGGTACCCAAAGGGCATTAAAGCCTTGCATTCTCTTATATCTGATTAAAATATCCTGCAAAGTTTCGTCCAAAGCATGACCCATGTGAAGCTGGCCAGTAACATTAGGCGGTGGGATAACGATTGTGAACGGTTCTTTTTTAGAATCCGGTTCTGCGTGGAAATATCCCTTCTCCACCCAAGTGTTATAAAGCTTTTCTTCAAACTCGGCGGGATTATAGGTTTTTGCTATGTTTTTATTGTCTTCCATAGTATTCCTCCTGAGAATTGTAAACATAATAATTCATCTTATATTATCGCATTTTTTTACCAATTTGTCAAGTAAAAGAGTAATATTCTTGCATGCAAGTGAATAAACATAATTTATAGCGACTAAAAGTTACAAAAAAGAAAAAAGATTAGGAAAAGCCGAAACAAAAAAGCTTTGTTTTGGCGGAAAGGACTTAAAAATGATGGAAACTTATATTGCCAACAATCGGGCAGAGGTGATAGGAACTGTTTTGGATGAGCCGATTTTCAGCCACGAAATTTACGGTGAGAAATTTTATATTTTCACACTATCAGTTCCAAGATTATCAGGAACATCCGATGATGTAAAGGTGATGATTTCGGAAAGGCTTATGCAGGATGTTATGGTAAAGACAGGAGCGATGGTTGAGATTGAGGGGCAATTCCGGTCTTATAACAGCTATGAAAATGGGGATAACAGGCTTATACTCACGGTCTTTGCGAAGGACATACGCTATGCAGAGGAGGATGAGGAGAAGAACCCGAATTCCCTTTACCTGAATGGTTTTCTCTGCAAGGCTCCTGTTTATAGGACAACACCGTTTGGCAGGGAAATAACTGACCTGCTCTTAGCCGTAAACCGAAGCTATAATAAGTCGGATTATATTCCCGTTATTGCCTGGGGCAGAAATGCAAGATTCTGTAAAAATATAAATGTAGGCGACAACATAAAGGTATGGGGACGGATACAGTCAAGAGTTTACCAGAAGCACATTTCAGAGGACGAAGTTGTTGAAAAAACCGCTTACGAAGTTTCGGTAAGCCGTATGGAAGTGGTTTAATAAATATAAAACAAAGGAGGATTTTTATGGAAGTAACATTACTTGGTGAAAAAAGAGCACTTTTAGTAAAGGTAAAAGGCGAACTTGATCATCATATTGCGGAGAAAATCAAGGGCATGGTGGACGACAAGATGCGTTCCACCAATGCCGTAAACATCATCTTTGACTTTTCAGAGCTATCCTTTATGGATTCATCGGGACTGGGTGTTATTATGGGAAGATACAAAAAAGTTCGCACATTAGGTGGACGGGTTATTGTGTTTGGAGTGAACGCCGGGATTTTAAGGATTATGGAAATGTCCGGACTTTCCAAAATTGTTAAACTTACGCCTAATTATGAAAAAGCAGTACGAATTTTAGATAAATAGAAAGGAGAGATACGAATTGGATAATGTAATGTGTTTAGAGTTTTTGAATAAGTCTGAAAATGAGGCATTTGCCCGAATGGTTGCAGTGGCATTTGCATCAAATTTAAACCCGACAGCACCGGAGCTTGCAGAGATAAAAACCGCAGTTTCAGAGGCTGTTACCAATGCAATAATCCATGGTTATGAAAACTCAGTGGGGATGGTGAGATTAGAGGGTCGCATTTCGGGAAGATGCATAGAATTTATAATTTCCGATGACGGCTGGGGGATAGAAGATGTCAAAAGGGCAAGAGAGCCACTTTATACAGGAAAGCCTGACAGCGAACGGTCAGGTATGGGCTTTGCCATTATGGAAAGCTTTATGGATTCAGTAGAAGTAAAAAGCCGTCTTGGAGAGGGAACTCGCGTAAAAATGAAAAAAACAATAGATTTGTAAGGGCAAAGGTATATGGACAGAAATTTGGAATTACTAAGGTCATATAGGAGCGGAGATTTGCAGAATCGGGACAAGCTTTGTCAGGAGAATATGGGACTTGTCTGGAATGTTGTGAAAAAGTTTTCCTCCTCAGGTGTTGACCAGGAAGACCTTGCACAGACAGGGATAATCGGACTATTAAAAGCTATTGACAATTTTGATGAAGCCTTTGATGTAAAATTTTCTACATACGCCGTTCCTATGATAATTGGAGAAATAAGAAGATTCTTGAGGGACGACGGACTTATAAAAGTGAGCCGTACCTTGAAGAGTCAGGCATACCTTGGCTATCGTGCAAGGGAAGAACTGTCGGTAGAACTTGGGCGGGAACCGACACTTTTAGAAATCTCCGAAAAATGTGGAATTTCTACCATGGAACTTGCAACGGCATTTGAAGCAACAGTAGCACCGGATTCCATTAACAGGGAAGTGTATGAGGATTCGGGAGGAGAAGTGATAGACTCAATAAAATCAACGGAGGATGAAGAAAAAATCATAAACAAAATTACCGTCAAAAATATTCTGGACAAGCTGTCTTCAAGGGAAAGACAGATTTTGATACTAAGGTATTTCAGGGGAAAAACTCAGGCGGAAATAGCTCCTATTGTGGGTGTGTCACAGGTACAGGTATCACGGATTGAGAAAAAAGTTTTTGAAAGAATACGCAAGGAGGCGATTATTTAAAATCATAGGAGGTGTCCCAAATTGTAAGGGTATGGGATGTCTCTTTTTTTATTGGTAACCATAGGTCAAAGACAGGCTTTTCACGACTGTTTTTTATGATTATGCGAGTACTTGCATAGAAAAGTCGTTTTGGTTTTGTTTTAGCGCTTGGCAGAATTTCAGGAAAGATAACATCATCATCCGCTATTACAGAAAGAACATCGGCACTTTTGTTTAAAACCGAAAGAAAAGAAAACATTTACCATCACCTCTTTTTTTATAATATATTACATAATATGTGGTTTACATAAAATTTGTTATGGTAAAAACGGGCACAAAAAAACGCAAGAAATAATCCTGCGTTTTTTATTCATGTTATTGTTAGCCTTCGCCTTGAGGAGAAGGTGTCAGGGCAACTGACGGATGAGGTGGTATCGTATGGAATTTGCCGCTACGCTGCCTCTGCGATAAGCCTTAAAACTATCTCTTATTGTAGTTCAACATCATAACCGCCGGCAATGTGTTGTCGCAACAGAATAACATCCTTAACATCTATAATTGCATCTCCGTTGACATTTGCAATGTTTTCATCAACTGTCACATTATATCCGCCTGCTATAAATTGTCTTAATGCAATAACATCTTTAACATCAATTTCTCCGTCACCATTGGCATCGCCTTTTTCACAACTTGGTTCTGCAAAGTGAATGTTCGCATTTTTTAGTTTCTCATTTCCATCACCGATTTCAATGGCATTCCACTCTTCTTCAGTTCTTGCATAGTATACATCTGTCAAATTATTGCACCTCAAAAATGCATCATCACCAATATCTGTTACCTTATCTGGAATAGTAATATTTGATAGGCGTTTACAACTTTTAAATGCATAATCTCCGATGGTTGTTACATCTGCTGGTAAGGTTATGTCTGTTAGGTTTTCGCAACCGAAAAATGTACCGGTTTTAATTTCTGTTACACCTTCTGGAATGGTAATGTTTGATAGATTGGTAGAACCATAAAATGCCCAATCTTCAATGTTTGTCACACCATCTGGGATGTTATACGAGGTTTCGCTCTTTCCTGCGGGATATTTGATAAGTGTTTTTTGCTCTTTATCAAATAAAACTCCATCATTAGAACTATAATTCGGATTGTTTTCATCTACACTTATATCGGTTAAGCTCTCGCAACCCGAAAATGCATCTTTGCCTATGCTTATAACACTTTCTGGGATATATATACTCTCTAAACTATCGCAATTAACAAAAGCAGCCATGCCAATGTTTGTTAAGCCATCTGAGATAGTTAAGTTTGCTAAATTTTTGCACTCTTCAAAAGCACAAGGCCCAATATCCGTAACGCTGCCTGGTATGGTTATATCAGTTAGGCTTGTGCACTTATAAAATGCCTGTTCGCCTATACTTGTTACACTTTCCGGAATAGTGATATAGGTTAATCCGGTACAAAATGGGAATGCTCTTCTATCTATACTTGTTACACCATTTGGAATGGTTACACTGGTTAGGTTTTCACAAGACAAGAATGCTTCCTCTCCAATTGCCGTTACAGGATAACCACCAATTTTTGCAGGAAGTTCTATTGCACCGCTTACAGTTTCATCACAGCCTGTGATTTTTGCTTCGCAATTTTCTACGGTATAGGAGTAGATACAATATGCAGGTGCAGGTTCCCCAAAATGAATGGTTGCTTCTGATAAACTATCATTGTTTGAGTTGATAGTAACGGCGTTCCATTCGTCTTCCGTTCCAGCATAATATACATCTGTCAAACTGTCGCATCTACTAAAAGCATAAGCTTCTATATTTGTAACGCTTATTGGGATGGCAACATTTTTGAGGCTTGAACAAGAATAAAAGGTTCTGTTCTTAATGCTTTCAATATCGGCATTGATAATAACATCTGTTATAGTACAATCATAAAATACAGACGTTCCCATGGATGTCACACTGGAGGGAATAGTTATTCCTGTTAAGCTGTGACACCCATAAAAGACTTTATCGCCAATACTTGTAACGCCGTCAGGAATACTTATGCCGGACAAACTGTCACAACTGTAAAATGCATAATTCTCAATGGTTGTAACATTTTCAGGGATTGCTATATCTACGATACTGTCACAACTGTAAAATGCATGATCACCGATACTTGTTACGGTGTTGGGAAGTGTCACATTTATAAGGGCATCACAATTACTGAACGCATAATTGTCGATGCGTGTTACGCCGTTTGGTATTTTTATGTCGGTTAGGCCGATACAACCCCTGAATGCATAAGCTCCGATGCTTGACACACTATCAGGAATGGTTACCTTGGTTATTTCTTCACAATCGGCAAATGCGTAAGAGCCAATAGAAGTTACAGGATAACCTTCAATTGTGTCAGGAATTTCGATATCTCCCATAGCTGAAGTAATACAATCAGTAATTGTCACTTCTCCGTTTTCGATGGTATATGTAAGTACACCGTTGGTTTCAGCGTTTGCCGTTATTGGCAACATAATAAACAGAGTTGTAATTATGCTAATCACCAATGCAAAACACAAAAAATTCTTTTTCATTTCTGAGATCCTTCTTTCGTTGTTCAAATATAGTGTAAGTATATCACAAATGGTTTTATTTGTAAATGTAATATTTGATATATTGTGTGTTACGGCATATCATTAAAATTGTAACAAAAAAACTGCACCAAAAAGTGCAGTTTTATTTTCAAAAATATACCCCGCAAGAACCGTACCTGATGACCTGATTTCTTACCTGCAAATGCAGGTGGGTTATCTCCTTCTTGCTTTATAAGTCCACTGGCAGTCCCGATAGGGAAAGGAGGCATTTACGCCACAAAAAGAGTCGAAATCCCTTATAAGAAGTGTTGGTAAAAAATAAGGTCTTGATACGCGAGTCGCAGGGCGATTTCGTGATTCAATTTTACCACAAAACTTGTGTTTTGACAATAGTCTTTAAACAGGAAAATTATTCCTCAATATCCTCGTTATCACGGCGAACAAATTCGTCAAATGCAGCCTGAAGCTCTGCTTCGTCTTCAACCATAACAAGCTCGGCGTCGTCACCTTCGCCTTCAACTCTCATGATAACAACTTCGTCAGACTCTTCAATGCTTCCTTCGATGACTTCGACCATGGCGAAGTAAGTTGCATTGTTGAACTCATAAACATCGATTACCATAAATTCACAAGGATTACCCTTATCGTCTTCTAAAATCAAAATATTTTCTTCCATTTGTATTCTCCTTATCACAGATATTATACTTTAAAAGTACGCTTTATATACCCAGTATTTTAATACACCATGGGAAAAAAGTCAACTTTTATTTTGACTGTTTAAGTAACCTTCTAAAATCAGGCAGGCAGAAACAGTGTCAATAACATTCTTTCTGTCTTTTCCGCGGGTGTTGGTTTCATTTAGAAAACGGGTTGCACCAACTGTTGTAAGTCTTTCATCCCAGAAGATGATTTCGCCATTGTAAATTGTTTTTAAATTCTCGCAGAAAGCGTATGTAGCCTCAGATCTGAATCCCTCTGTGCCATCCATATTTTTTGGAAGACCCACCACAATTTTTTCAGGCGAGTATTCATTTAAAATTTCCAAAATGCTAGGGGATAGCTTTTCCCAAGGACGATTTTTTATAGTCTTCACTCCTTGTGCAGTCCAGCCCATTATATCGCTTACGGCAATGCCTATTCGGGCATCGCCAAAATCTATTCCAAGTATTCTCATTTTAAAATCTCCTTTACGCTTTTAGGATAGCACAGACGGGGGAAAATGTCAAACAACAAACAAAAACAAAATAAAACAAAAAAATAATAAAATCCTATTGAAATCTACAATTATATGTGATATACTAGTTATATATAATTTAAAATCGGAGAATTGTACCGAAATTTATTGAACTTTACAGTCTGTTTGGACCTAATATATCTTGATTTTTAAAAGAGGAGATGTGAGATATGGCAGAATTTATGAGCGGAGGAATCCCGGTAACCGAGAGAGTTAAAAAGCTTATTGCTGATTTGTATGCAGAAATGCCTGAAATTGAGGCAGACCGTGCCGTACTTATAACAGAAAGCTATAAGCAAACCGAAAATCTTCCGATGGTGAAAAGAAGAGCGCTTGCTTTTAAACATATCCTGGAAAATCTTCCAATCACAATTCGTGACGAAGAACTTGTTGTGGGAAGTAATACAAAGAAGCCAAGAAGTTGTCAGACTTTCCCAGAATATTCTTACGAGTGGCTTGAAGCAGAGCTTGATACAGTTGCTACAAGAAGTGCTGACCCATTCTTTATTTCAGAAGAGAATAAGGCGAAACTTCGCAGCATATTCCCATACTGGAAAGGCAAGACAAATTCTGACCTTGCAACAGCATACATGGCACCTGAAGCACTTCGTGCAATCCGCCACAATATGTTTACAACAGGTAACTATTTTTATAACGGAATCGGACATATTACAGTTGATTACATAAAGGTTCTAAAAAACGGATACCGTGGCATTATTGCAGAGGCTCAGGCTGAACTTGAGGCTTGCAAGGTATATATGCCGGAATACTCTAAAAAGCACGAGTTTTTAGAGTCTGTAATTATCTGTGCTGAGGCAGTTATAAACTATGCAAAGCGTTATTCTGACTTAGCGAAAGAAATGGCAAACTCATGCCGTGATTCAAGAAGAAAGAACGAGCTTTTAAAGATTAGCGAAATCTGTGCCAAGGTTCCGGAAAACGGAGCTGAAAGCTTCTATGAAGCTTGCCAGAGCTTCTGGTTCATTCAGATGCTTTTGCAGACCGAATCAAGCGGACATTCAATTTCCCCGGGTCGTTTTGATCAGTATATGTATCCATACTATAAGGCTGACCTGGATAGCGGAAAAATCACTCCTGCATTTGCACAGGAGCTTATGGACTGTATCTGGGTTAAGTTCAATGACTTAAATAAGGTTCGAGATGCTGCATCTGCTGAAGGTTTTGCGGGTTACAGCTTGTTCCAGAACCTTATTGCAGGAGGTCAGACAAGAGAGGGAATGGATGCAACAAACGACCTTTCATATATGTGTATTCAGGCATCTATGCATACTCAGCTTCCTGCTCCGTCATTCTCAGTTCGTATCTGGAACGGAACACCAACCGAGTTCCTTTTAAAGTCTATCGAACTTACAAGAACAGGGGTGGGTCTTCCTGCATATTATAATGACGAAGTTATAATCCCATCAATGATGTCCCGTGGTATAACTATTGAAGATGCCCGCGATTATAACATCATCGGCTGTGTTGAGCCACAGATTATGGCAAAGACAGATGGTTGGCACGATGCTGCATTCTTCAATATGTTAAGACCAATTGAAATGGTATTTAATAACGGTTACGAGGATGGCGAAGAAGCAAGTATTCACACAGGCGAACTTCGTGATTTCAAGACATTTGACGATTTCTTTAATGCTTATAAAAAGCAGATGGCATACAATATCGGACTTATGGTTAACTCCGATAATGCAATTGATGTTGCGCATTCAGAGAGAGTTCCGCTGCCATTCCAGGCTTCGATGGTTGAAGACTGTATCAAACGCGGAAAGACAAATCAGGAGGGCGGCGCGGTACTTAACTTCACAGGTCCACAAGGATTTGGTATTGCCAATATGACTGATGCGCTATGGGCAATCAAGAAGCTTGTATATGAAGATAAGAAATATACATTGTGCGACTTTAAGGCGGCTATGGATAATAACTTCGGCGAGCCATTCTCACCAATTGCTGCAGAAAGGGCAACAAAGTCAGCTGTGATTGAAATGGCAAAGCAGGGTAAGGCTGTTTCTGCTCAGGTTGTGGAAAATCTGTTCAGAAAATATCTTCAGGGAACAGCTACCGGAATGGAAAAGCAGAAGTTCCAGAAGATGAAAGAAGATATTGAAGCACTTCCAAAATATGGAAATGATATTCCTGAAGTAGACCTTTTCGCAAGAGAAGTTGCTTATACATACACAAAGGAAGTTGAAAAGTATAAGAACCCTCGTGGCGGCATGTACCAGGCAGGATTGTATCCGGTTTCTGCAAATGTGCCACTAGGTCAGCAGACAGGTGCAACCCCTGATGCAAGACTTGCTTCAACTCCTATTGCAGACGGTGTAGGCCCATGCTCAGGAAGAGATGTTAAGGGACCGACAGCTGCCGCAAACTCTGTTGCGAAGCTTGACCACGCAATTGCATCAAACGGAACACTTTACAATCAGAAATTCCACCCATCTGCACTATCTGGAATGGACGGAATGATGAGCTTCGCATCCTATATAAGAGCATTCTTTGACCAAAAGGGAATGCACATGCAATTTAATGTGGTAAGCCGTGAAACTCTGCTTGATGCACAGGCACATCCTGAAAATTATAAGAACCTTGTTGTTCGTGTTGCAGGATATTCTGCACTTTTCACAACGTTGTCACGCTCACTTCAGGACGATATTATAAACAGAACTGAACAGGGATTTGACAGGTAATAAGAAAATGGAAAATTATTTAGATATAAAGGGAAGAATTTTTGATGTTCAAAAATATTCCATTCATGACGGCCCGGGAATCCGCACCATTGTGTTTTTAAAGGGTTGCCCCTTGCGATGTAAATGGTGCTGTAATCCGGAAGGACAAAAATTCGATATACAGGAAATGAACTTTGCCGGAAAAAAGAAAATTGTTGGTGAAGATGTGACTGTAAGAGAAGTTTTGGATGAAGTTAAGAAAGATATGCCGTACTATATGCGCTCTGGCGGCGGACTAACACTTTCCGGCGGGGAATGTTTGGGTCAGCCGGAGTTTGCGGTGGCACTACTGGCTGGTGCAAAAAGTGTGGGAATAAATACGGCAATCGAAACAACAGGCTTCACAAAATGGGAAATAATCAGGGAATACTTAAAGGTTACCGACTATGTGCTGATGGATATCAAGAATATTGATAACGAAAAGCATCAGAAATTCTGCGGTCAGTCAAATGAGCTTATTCTAGAAAATGCACGAAGGATTGCGGAAAATCATAAGGACTTAACAATTCGTGTTCCGGTTATTCCAACCTTTAATGATACAGAAAAGGAAATTTCAGCAATAGCGCAGTTTGCGAAGTCATTGTCGGGAGTTACAAAGCTCCACCTTCTTCCGTATCACAGGCTTGGAAAGGACAAGTATGAAGGCCTTGGAAGAAAGTATGAACTTGATGACCTTGACCTTATTTCACAGGAAAAAATGGAAAAACTTTTAGACGTTGCAAAGAAATCAGGACTCAACTGTCAAATTGGCGGTTGAGTTCCGTGCACTTTAGAAATAAATTTGCGGAGGAGCCACAAATGAAGATAAAAGAAGGCTATATTTTAAGAGAGGTTGCCGGTAATAATATTATCGTGGCAATAGGCGGTGAGGCCGTTAATTTTAATGGTATAAAAACTTTGAATGAAACAGGAACATTTCTTTGGAGAAATATTGAAAAGGGAATGAACGAAGAAATGCTTATAACGGCATTGACAAATGAGTATGAAGTTGATGCCGAAACAGCTAAAAACGATGTAGAAGAGTTCGTGTCTCTTCTTATTAATAATGGACTGATAGAAAATGAATAATGTTAGTGAAATAGGCCTTAAGGAAATGTGGCCGATAATGGAAGAGCAATTAAAGGCAGGCAAGGCTGTGAGCTTTATACCAAACGGAAACAGTATGCTTCCGCTTATAAAACCGTCTGTGGATGCGGTTTTAATAAAAAAAGCACCAAACAAACTAAAAAAATATGATTTGCCACTATATCGCCGAACAGACGGAAGCTTCGTGCTTCATCGCGTTATAGGAGTAAAAAAAGACACATATACTATGCGCGGAGATAATCAGAATATCCTTGAAAGAGGCATAAAAAGGGAACAAATCCTTGCTATAGCAACAGGAATTTATAAAAATGGTGAATATATTTCTTTTACTGGTGTAAAATATTGGATATACTGCCGATTAAGACATTTAAGGCAGGAATTATCACGGATTAAAAGAGTATTTATTTTTTATGCAAAAAAATTAAAAAAAGTTTTGAAAAAGTGTTGACAAAAGAGGATTGATGTGATAATATAAATAAGCTGTCGCTTTGCGATGGCGCTGAACATTGAAAAATAAACAGTGCAGAGTTCTTGTCAGTGAACCAAGAGTTCACAAAAACAAAGAGTTTTTTATGAC
>JAZNWI010000201.1:0-6167 GCA_045593305.1 Clostridia bacterium
ACAGACGATGCCCATAAAACTATATCGGTTTTAGAAAAGTAGTTTTTACTTTTAAGCATAATATACCCCCAAAAAAATAACATCCGCAAGTATATCTTCAAAGACCTAACGATATACAAACGAATGCCTGACATTCTACTACCCGGTGGCAGTGTGGTTATTTAACTGGGTTAATAATAACACACATAACGGATAAATACAATACTTTCATTAAAATTGAGGTGCGAATTATGAAAAAAATAATTATCACTATTTTACTTGTGGCGTTGTGCCTTTTAACTTCATCATGTAATAAAGAAGTTGATATGTCAAATGTTTTTGAAAATTCGGACAATATTATGCCGGAGTTTGTTCTTCATTCAAAGGATTTTGATATAGCTTTAAATGGTGACATAACTCATCTGAAAAAAGAACCTATAAAGGTGACAGATGGCTCAGGAGACGGATTTATCTGGAGTGAATATGAGTATTACGACATTACGGTCAAAGCATTAAAAACTGATGATGACGATAAAACTAATATTATAAAAATTACAACTTCATCATCTGCATACGAAACAAATAAAGGCATAAAAGTAGGGGATAATGCGGAGCGGTTAAAAGAAATTTATAATGAGCATCTATACTATCAGGAAAACATAGATAACGGGGATAATTATCTGTATGACCCACAAGACGATTTAGGATTTAAGAAAATACGCTTTTATGTAGAAGATGAAATCATAAAAACCATAGAACTAGAAGACACAATTGACGGTTAATAAAGGAGATTCAGAATGAAATACAAAGCAAATGAGACAAGATACAATTCTGCACAGTACAGAAAATGCGGAGAAAGCGGACTTAAGCTTCCGTCAGTTTCCCTTGGGCTTTGGCACAATTTTGGCGATAACGCAAATTATGATAATATGTGCCAAATGTGTTACACAGCTTTTGACAACGGAATAACACATTTTGATATTGCCAATAACTATGGACCGCAAGCAGGAGCTGCTGAAACAAATTTTGGAAAGATTCTTGGCAAAAACATGAAGAAATATCGTGACGAAATGATAATCAGTACAAAGGCGGGATACTATATGTGGCCGGGGCCTTATGGTGATTTCGGAAGCAGAAAATATCTGATTTCAAGCCTTGACCAAAGCCTTAAAAGACTGAACCTTGATTATGTTGATATATTCTATCACCACAGAATGGACAAGGACACACCGCTTTATGAAACAATGTGGGCGCTTGACCAGATAGTAAAAGGCGGTAAGGCTCTTTATGTGGGCTTATCTAACTATGATGGTGAAACTATGGCAAAGGCTGCGGATATTTTAAACGAACTTCACTGTCCTTTTGTAATTAACCAAAACAGATATTCTATTTTTGACAGAACCGTAGAGAAAAACGGGATATTAGAAAGTGCTAAAGAGTACAAAAAGGGAATGATTATCTTCAGCCCGCTTGCGCAAGGGCTGTTAACAGAACGCTACTTAAAGGGTATCCCTGAAGACAGCCGAATCAGAACAGATGGCAGATTCTTAAACGAAAAATCACTTTCAGAAGAATTGTTTAACAAGATAAGGCAGCTTAATGAAATAGCAAAAAGCCGAGGTCAGACTCTGGCACAAATGGCACTTTCCTGGTTATATGCGAAAGAGGAAGTGACCAGCGTGCTGATTGGCGCATCTAAGCCTGAACAGATAATTGAAAACATAAAAATGGCAGAAAATATAGATTTTTCACAGGAAGAACTGGACGAAATCGACGCAATCGCTCTAGATTTGTAATAAAAAACTCCTTCAAATGAAGGAGTTTTTGTTATCTTATATCTTTTACAACCGACTTTGGTGGGTCAAAAAGCTGTTCAGGATTTTCCAAAAGCTTTTTAAATTGCTTAAATGCAGAAGCATAGTAGTGACCATCGCAAATTCGGTCATCACAGGTAAAAGTAAAGTCAATTACTCTGCGTTTTTCCGGCTCACCATCGCAGTTTAATACATATTCGGTTCTCTTTGCACCCATGGTGATAAATACAGGCAGGTTACCGAAGTTGTAAAGGTGATGAACAACCGGCGGAATACCCAAAGAGCCAAGGTTACTTATAAACATAGAACCGTGGAACGGACTAAGCTTTGTAAGAGAACGGGGAAGCATACCGAAGTAGTCAAAAAATCTTAGTAAAGCTACGGCAAGTTTTAAAATTACGCGTGGAAGATGAACTAAAACCCTTGCTACTGTATCCATACCGTTTTGGTCACCCTCTTGCTTGTTTTCGGCAAGAATCTGAGTAAGCTCATTGTAAACATCTGTCAGGGTATCTTCAGGTGAAGCTGTAAGCTTTACTACGGATTCCGGAGCGTTTAGCTTAAGCTTTTTCTTTATTGTAAGACAAATCTCAATATTTTTTCGTGCATATACACGCTGTCCTCTTATATAGCGGTTAATTCCCGGTCTTTGAGAAATAACCCTGATATATGCAGCCATAAACAGGTGCATCATACCAAGACCTGTCATTCCTTCTTTTCGCTTTTCACGAATCATGTGCTCGCATTTTGAAATATCTACTGTTGCATAAAAAGAGTTTGCAGCACCCATTCTGCTGGACATAATAAACGGAGAAATTGCATCCATCGGCATACCTCCACGGATGCGTCTTCCTTCTCTTCGTATCATTAAAACACCACACATTCCTTAATACTTTTATTGTATCATGTCATAAAAATGCTAAAATCCTGGTATTTTTGTGACGTGATGCAATATACGAAAGAATTATATCATAAAATTCGACAAAAAACAATAAAAAATATGTTTTTTGTTTGTAAGGGTTGTTATTATAGGGGTATTTTCCTCTAAAAAATATTGTAAAAAACGGCCTTGTATGATATAATTTTTTATGGATATTTTTTAGTACTTGAGGAGAAAAAATGAAGAAGAATAAATTTTTGGAAGGGATAAAGGATGGTATTCCTATTGGTTTGGGATACCTTTCCGTTGCCTTTGCTTTTGGAATATTTGCGACAGAGAGCGGACTCACCGTCTGGCAGACACTTTTAATTTCAATGCTTAATGTAACTTCAGCAGGTCAGCTTGCAGGTGTGCCTATAATTGCAGGCGGTGGCACTTTAATCGAAATGGCAGTATCACAGCTTGTTATAAATGCAAGATATGCTCTGATGTCAGTTTCACTATCACAAAAACTAAGTAAGAGCGTAAGTCTTTTAGACCGATTTATAATTTCCTTTGTAAATACAGATGAAGTATTTGCAGTAGCTTCATCAAAGAAAGGCTTAGTTGGAAGAAGCTATCTTTATGGACTTATTTTAACACCATTTGTTGGATGGAGCATTGGTACGCTGTTTGGTGCATTGGCTGGTAATATTTTGCCGGCATCTGTAATTTCTGCACTTGGAATTGCTATTTACGGGATGTTTGTGGCAATCGTGATGCCGGTTATAAAGGAAAATAAACACACATTGCTCTGTGTATTATTTGCCATTTTGTTAAGCTGTCTTTTCAGCTTTGTGCCGCTTTTATCAAAAGTCCCATCAGGATTTTCAATAATTATCTGCGCAGTAATTGCAAGCGGACTTTTCGCGGTGGTTGCACCAATTGAAGTAGAGGAGGAAATGGACGATGACTTATAATTTTTGGACATACCTTCTTGTTATGGCAGGAATTACATACTTAATCCGTATGCTTCCTATGGTTTTAATCAAGAATAAAATAAAGAATAGATTTGTACTTTCATTTCTATACTACATACCGTATACTGTTTTAAGTGTAATGACAATACCGGCAATATTTTACTCAACATCAAGTACAGTATCAGCTTTAGCTGGATTTATAGCAGCATTGGTTACGGCTTATTTCGGCAAAAGCCTTTTAAAAGTTGCTGCAACATCCTGTGCTGTTGTGTTTATGGTAGAAATGATTATGAAGCTTTTATAAATTGGAGGAATTTGTATGAAAACAGGACTGGTTATGGAGGGTGGAGCTTTGCGAGGTCTTTTCACTGCCGGAGTTATTGATGTTTTTATGGAAAACGGAATAACTTTTGATGGTGCTATTGGAGTATCTGCAGGTGCTACCTTTGGATGCAATATAAAATCAGGCCAAATCGGCAGAGCACTCAGGTATAATGTAAAATATTGTAAGGACAAGCGTTACTTCAGCTTTTTCTCATTGTTTTTAACCGGTAATCTGTTCGGCAAAAATTTCTGTTACCACAAAATTCCGGAAAAGCTTGACCCGTTTGACAATGAGGCTTATGCCGAAAATCCAATGGAGTTTTATATTGTTTGCACTGATGTTGAAACGGGAAAACCTGTTTATAAAAAGTGCGAAAGATTAGACGGAGAAAACCTTGAATGGATTAGAGCATCTGCATCTCTTCCGCTTGTTTCAGAAGTTGTTGAAGTAGACGGAATGAAGCTTCAGGACGGCGGAATATCAGATTCTATTCCTTTAAAGTACTTTGAAAGCATAGGATATGACAGAAATGTTGTTGTTCTTACACAACCAAAAGGTTATATAAAAGAGCCGACAAGCAATATGAGTATTTTCAGAAAGGTATTAAAAAAATATCCAAAAATGATTGAGGCACTAGAGACCCGACACAACATGTATAACGAAACAACAAAGTATATTGAAGACAGAGAAAGCAGAGGAGAAGTTTTGGTTATAAGACCAAGCGAAACTTTGCCTGTAAAGCGTACTACTCGCGAACCTGAAAAACTAAAACAGGTATATGAAGCGGGAAGATGCGAAGCTTTAAAAAATTTAGATAAAATCAAAGAATTCCTATTGAAATAGCTTTTTAAATTAAGTTTACAAATTCATTTAATTTATTGACAATATATGGATTTATGGTACAATGTATATATACCAAATAAGTTAACACAAAAGGAGAAAACATTATGGCAAAAATTATTGGAGAAGCACTTCCTAATATTCCTTGGCAGGATAGACCTGCAGGATGCACAAAACCAGTTTGGAGATATTCAGAAAATCCAATTATCACAAGCGATGATGCAACCAATGCAAGATCTGTTTTAAACAGTGCTGCTGTACCTTATGGTGATGGTTTTATCGGGGTTTTCAGAGTTGACACTTTGGAATTGGTTTCTGAACTTCGTGTAGGAAGAAGTAAGGACGGAATTCATTGGGATATTGAAGATAAGCCTATAAACCTGATTTGTGAAGATAAGGAAACTGCAGGTTTTACTTACGGTTTTGACCCTCGTGTTGTATTTTTAGAGGACAGATATTATGTTATCTGGTGTAATGTTATAGCAGGCGTTGGAAGTACTGTTGGTGTTGCATACACCTTTGATTTTAAAGACTTCTATCAGCTTCCTAATGCATTCCCGTTATATAACAGAAATGCTGTTATTTTCCCAAAGAAGATTGACGGAATGTTTGGTCTTTTAAACAGACCAACTTCAAGAGGACACTGTGCAGACGGATGTATTTGCTACTCCGAAAGCCCGGATATGATTTACTGGGGAAAACACCGTCATGTTATGAACCCGACAACAGGTTGGCAGGGTGTTAAAATCGGTGCAGGTCCTGCTCCAATTGAAACAGACGAAGGTTGGATTATGTTCTATCACGGTGTTATGCAGTTTGCATCAGGCATGATGTATTCAATGGGTGCTGCAATCCTTGATAAAGAAAAGCCATGGAAGGTTCTTTACAGAACAAAGGGAATGCTTATGGGCCCTGAAACTCTATATGAAAGAACAGGGGACTGCGGTAATGTTATATTCCCATGTGCTGCACTAACTGACAGTGAAACAGGAAGAATCGCTATTTACTACGGTGCTGCAGATACAGTTGTTGGTCTTTGCTTCTGTGAAGTAAATGAAATCATTGATTTCATTAAGAAAAACAGTTATTAATATTTTAATTACATAGAAAAATGTCTCAAAAGAAATTTTGGGACATTTTTTTATGAAAAATGGGATAAAACCACGAAAAAACCTAAAAAAATGTTGACTTTTGCATTATTATATGTTATAATTATCGCATATTTGAAAAAAAGGCGTTGAGGGAGAGGGCTTTTTGCAAAGGAATTCTTAAGAGAGTTGACGGTTGGTGCGAGTCAATGAGTTTCGCAAATAGTTTGTAGCTCCGGAGCCGGAAGGAAGAAAACAGATTACTGTGAGTAGAACCTTCCC
>JAZNWI010000202.1:0-24256 GCA_045593305.1 Clostridia bacterium
GCACATACCCTTCTGCATACAGCATGATAACTGTTGAAGAACTGGAAGAATTAGCCGGCGAATACAAAGCTTATGTTTATGCAGACAAAACATATTCAGTCGGAGGAAGAGTAAGAGTTATTATTTTGAGAACAAACTAAAGTATAATAATATCATTTTTTGCATAGAAGAAAACAAAAAAAGTATATCAGCTCCAAATCACCGTAAACCTGCAGTATTGCTGGGTTTATGGCGCTTTCCTTAAATTACCAATTTCGGTGAGGCTTTAGATAAGCTTCAGGAAAAATTAAAGTGCAAACCGATTAAGGGAATTGGGATTAAAAAGTGGTAATGAAAAAGAGGCAGATTTCTGCCTCTTTTTGTGCCGTTTGGGTAGAAGTTGGTTTGATATTGAAAATGATGATAATATGTGATATAATGCTATAAAAATTAACCGCATGGTGATCGCGGGCATATTATTGTATTTATTTGGAGGTATAAAATGTTATACGATTTTACTTATTACAACCCTACCAAGATATATTTTGGAAAAGATGCTATGAAAAATCTGGCACCTGAATTAAATAATTATGGTCAAAACATTCTTCTTCTTTACGGAAAGAATTCCATAAAGAAAATAGGTCTTTATGATGAAGTTGTAAAGATTTTAAAGGAATGTGGGAAAAATATTGTTGAGCTTTCGGGAATCAAACCAAATCCTTCTTATACGCAAGTTATTGAAGGCGGAAGGTTAGTAAGAGAAAACAAGATTGATTTGATATTAGCAGTGGGCGGTGGCTCAGTAATCGACTGTGCGAAGGCTATTTCTGCAACGAGCTATGCTAAAGGTGATGTGTGGCAGAGATACTGGATTAATGCTGAAGAAGTTGACAATGAAGTTGTGCCTGTTGGAACAATTCTTACAATGACAGGAACAGGTTCTGAAATGAATGGCGGAAGTGTTATTACAAACGAAGAATTAACCATAAAAGATGCAAGAACATTCGGCGCAGAGCTTTTTCCAAAATTTTCAATATTAAATCCTGAACTTACTTATACAGTGCCTAAAATGCAGATGGTAAGCGGTGTGTTTGACATTATGTCCCACCTTATGGAACAGTATTTTTCAGGTAATGATGACAATACAACAGACTATTTACTTGAAGCAATTATGAAATCACTTATAAAGAGTGCTAAAATAGCAGTAAAAAATCCTGAAGATTATGAGGCTCGCAGTAATATTATGTGGTGTGCAACTGTTGCACTTAACACAATAACCGGTCTTTCTAAAACACAGGACTGGGAGGTACATATGATTGAGCATCAACTTGGTGCATATACTGACTGTCCTCATGGCCTTGGACTTGCTGTGATTTCTATGCCATATTACCGATACATCTATAAAAATGGTATTGATAAATTTGTTCGTTTTGCGGAGAATGTGTGGAATGTTAATGCCGAGGGCAAAACAAAGGACGAAATTGCACTTGAAGGTATAGAATTACTTGAAAAATTTGCAAAGGATATTGGTATCCCCCTAACACTTCGTGAACTTGGTACAACAGAAGATATGCTTCCAAAAATTGCTGAAACCTCTTATGAGGGTGGAGGATATAAGTATATGACACACGATGATATTTTGAATGTTCTTAAAGAATGTTTCTAGTCAAATAAAACTGTAAACCTAAAGAAAAGTGTGATATACACAAGTATTAGTGAGAATTTTTTATAACTGGGAAAATCGACAAGCCTTGACTTGTCGGTTTTTTTGTTCTTGCACTTTTAAAAAGAGTGTGTTAGAATGAATAAAACAGACAAACCTGTGTTACTAAGAAAATATTTGTGTACGGAGGTGAAGCAGAAAAATATGAGTATAAATGAAATAATGATAAATAAAGTAAGAATTTTAAATAACAGCTTTGGCGTATATTCTAGTGAAGTTGTCCCGCCAAGTGCAGATATTTGCAATAAAAATGATAAACAATTTTCCAGATTTTTCTATGTTGTAAGTGGCACAATTATTTTTAATAAAGGCACAACCCGAGAGATACGGGTTAACAAAAACGAAATTGCGTTTTTGCCAAATGATATTACATATAAATCAGAATGGGGAATGCATGAAAACGGAAAATATATATCTGTAAACTTTGTGTTGGAAGACTCTTATGTAAGTCTGCCGGATGAAATAAGTGTTGTGGCAAAAGACAGACACGGAATACTTCTTGATATTTTTGAAAATCTTTTCGACATCTGGACTAAGGGGGAATTAGGCTTTGAAATTGAAATACTTTCAGGCGTATATAAGATAATGCATCATGTGTTTTGTGAAATGGCATATCAAAAAATCAAAAGTAAAAATAATGTTATATACGAGGGTATTTTATATATAGAGAACCATTACCTTGAAGATATAACCATAGAACAGCTTGCAAAAATGTGTCATACCAGTGAAGGAAACTTCAGAAGGCTGTTCAAAAAGTATAAAAATATGCCACCTATAACATACAGAAATTATCTCAGGATGAAAAAGGCGTTAATGCTTATAAAATCTAAAGAATACAGCATTACCGAGGTTGCAAATGCCGTAAATATGCCAGACCTTCCTTATTTTTATAAAACATTTAAGAAAACTTTCGGAAAAACCCCTAAAGAGCTTATAAATTTCATAGAAGATGTAAAATAAGAACAAACTCTGCAATCTGCATAGTTTGTTTTTTTATTAACAAACTATTGCGCGTTTTGTACAATAAAATGTCTATATGGAAAATTGTAATAAAGTTGTAAACAATGTAAAATTAAAGTAGTCAATTATAATTAAGGAGATGTTATGTATGAAATTAGGACTTGTAGGAGTAGGAAAGTTTTCTGATGACTTTGTTCGTTTATTCAATATTCATCCGGATATTGACGAGGTAGTCTTAGCTGACCTTGATGAAGAACGCGTAAAAACATCAATGGAGAAACACGGAATAAAAAGAGCATTCAACTCCTATGAAGAAATGCTTGATAAAGTACCGGAGCTTGACGCTGTGGCAATATTTACACAGAGACACCTTCACGGACCGATGATTATCGAAGCATTAAAAAGAGGTAAGCATGTTTACAGTGCAGTTCCAATAGGTTGCACTATTGAAGAAATTAAAGAGATTGTAAGACTTGTAAAAGAAACAAGACTTATCTACATGATGGGTGAAACTTGTTACTATTACCCTTGTGCTATCTACTGCCGTGAAAAGTACAGATCAGGCGATATGGGTAAATTTGTTTATGGTGAGTCTCAGTACTATCATGATATATGCGAAATGTATGACGACTTTGCTCGTTCTGGTGGTGAAAATTGGCAGAGAGTAGCAGGTATTCCGCCAATGTTCTATCCAACACACTCAATTTCAATGATTTTCTCAGCTATTGATGAGTATGCTACAAAGGTTTCATGTATGGGACTTCGTGATAATTATCCGGATAATATTTATGGAGAAGACAAAAACAACTGGAATAACCCATTTTCAAATGAAACAGCGCTTTTCCAAATGTCAGGTGGCGGTGTTGCAAGAATCAATGAATTCAGACGAGTTGGTATCAATAAGCCATCATCATATATTACTTGTTGTTATGGTGATAAGGGCGCATATGAATGTTCAGTAACAAAACAGACATTCCAAAAGGGTGTTGCAAGTGGTGAAGAGCCATACATTGAAGATTTAGGACACCTTATCAATACAGAAGAATATAACGAGGATTTAAAAGCCGGAAAGATTGATATGGCTCACGATCCGATTTCTGTTAAGTACATTGAAGGCTTTGCGGCTATTCAGGACAGAAGCAGACTACCAAAGACAATGAGAAACACACCAAAGTTCTCTCACTATAACTCACATCCATTCCTTGTTGACGATTTTGTTCGTGCAGTAATGAGCGGAAAGCTACCTCCATGTAATGCGTGGGATAGTGCAAGATGGATGATTCCTGGCCTTATGGCGCATGAGTCAGCACTTCGAGGCGGTGAACTTTTGGATATTCCTGATATGGGTGAAGCTCCAAGTGATTGGGAAAGACTTACATACGAAATGAAGGACAACTACGAAGATATGAGCAGATACTATGAGGTTGAGTGCTTCAAATAATGGTTATTGTTTAAAAAGGATATAAAGATATGAAGATAAGCGCTTGCATCGATATGATGTTTTCATACTGCGATTTTTATGAAAGATTTGCTGAAGTGAAAAATTGTGGTATTGACACAATCGAATTCTGGAAATGGACTAACAAGGATATTGACAGGGTTATAGAAAGCGGAATGGAAGTTTCAATTTTTAATATTGATTCATCTGACGAACAACTTTCTTATGACTTGTCAAGAGGAATTTTAAACGACGGAAGGGCAGATGATTTTGTCAAGGCACTTTCTGAGAGTATTCCTGTTTATAAAAAGCTTGGCGCAAAAGCTATGATAGTCTTAATCGGCGAACTAAAGGAATACAGTGAAGAAAATGTTTTAAAATGCCTTTTGGCTGCAAAACCAATTGTGGAAAAAGAGGGAGTAAACTTAATTGTTGAGCCTCTTAACAACATTGATAGAGTTGGCTATTCAATGTCGTACGCAAAACCTGTATTTGAACTTTTGAAAAAAGTGGATAGCCCGAATATCAAAATGCTTTATGACATTTATCACCAGAATATGATGGGTGACTTTGATATGGAAGAGGTAAGGGAAAACATCAGCTTGATTGGACACTTCCATGTGGCAGACGCCCCGGGAAGACATGAGCCGGGAACAGGCGATGTTGATTATGTAACTATATTAAGAGAAATATCTAAACTCCCGTATGGGGGATACATCGGCCTTGAGTACAGGGCAACAAAAAAGGATGGAGAAACACTGGGCTTTTTGAAGGAGGCAGGATTACTTGTTTAAGGTTTGCATAATAAGCTGCGGAATGATTGCAAATTCAGCACATATTCCGGCATTTAAACAATTTAGAGAAGATTATGAAATAGTTGGTGTTTGTGATGTAAACGAAAATGCGGCAAGAGAAACTGCCCAAAGGCACGGAATTGCAAACTATTATACAGATGCAAAAGAAATGCTTTCAAAGGAAAAGCCGGATGTAGTTTCTGTGTGTGTACCAAACTGTTTCCACAAAGAATACACAATAATGGCGCTTGATGCAGGAGCGAATGTACTTTGCGAAAAGCCTTTGGCGTTTAAATATCAAGATGCACTTGAAATGTTTGAATGCGCTAAAAAGAACGGCAAGGTCTTAATGGCTTGTCAGAGTATGAGATTTACACCGGATAGGCTTGCGGCAAAAGAATATATAGAAAAGAACGGACTTGATGATATTTACTATGGCGAACTTTCAAGAACCAGAAGACGCGGGATTCCATTTTGGGGAACCTTCCATATAAAGAAGATAAGCTGTGGAGGTGCGTTTGTTGATATTGGCGTTCATATGCTTGATGCTCTTGTATGGCTTATGGGAAACCCAAAGGTAAAAAGCGTAACCGCTTCAACAAAGCAAAATCATAGGTATGAAATTGGTTCATTAAAGGGAAGTGGAGCGCTAACCGGTAAGGTGGATATTGCAAGAGAATTCAATCCTGATGAAATGGATGTAGAAGATTTTTCATGCGGCGTAATTACATTTGAAACTGGAGCAAAGGTTTCTTTCAAAGTAGCGTGGGCTACTAATATGCCGGAAAGTGCAGACATACGACTTATCGGAAAAAAGAGAGGCATATTCTTGCCTGAATGCAAGGTTTACTCAGGTGAAGATGGAGAGGAAAAGCTTCAAACTAAAGAAAATCCGTACGACTTACAGTTTCCGGGTCATGTATATATAGCTGATAATTTAAGAAATGTTTTGAAAGGCAAGGCTGAAATGATTATTAAGCCTGAAGAAACTCTCAATGTATCAAAAATAATTGAGCTTTTCTATAAGTCAGCAGAACTCGGTAAAGAAGTATCTTCAGACGAAATTTAAAAAATATTCGATATGGCAATAAAAAAAGTCTATCGGTTACAATAGACTTTTATCTTAAAGATAATTGAGTTAAAAATATTACTCCGGATGGACATAGTGATGTACGCGGTACCTGTACGCAGAAGGGGTTTCGCCGGTAGTTCTGGTAAAAACCCGTGAGAAATAATGCTGGTTATCGTAACCAAGCTCAGCAGCAATCTCCTTTATACTAAGATCGGGGTTACGGAATAAAAATTCTTTTGCTTTTCCGATTTTATACTGTGTTATATAGTTTGTAGGTGTTGTATTAAATGCCTTCTTAAAATAGCGTATAAGCTGTTGCTTGGAGATATTACAATGTTTTTCAAGGTCAACTAAACTTATAGGCTGAGTATAGTTCCGTTCTATGAAGAACAGCGACTTTTTCAAGTTAGTAGGTATTTTTGGAATTTCTTTAATACTTGCATTTGTCAGTATGGTGTCTATATTTTTTTGAGATAACGATGAAAGAATATCACACAAACATATTGAAGCTTGAAAATCATGCATCATTTGTCTTTTTGTGAAAAATCCCCTTATACTGTCATACAGCGATTGGATTTTATCAAAATTATCGTAATTTTTAAGATTGAGATAGATGGTACGGGGATATTGAATATTGGTTTCTCCGTTTGAAATGGAGTCCTCAATATTCTTGATTTTTTCCAATATGTCATCACCTGAAGAAGAAGGAGATTCTCTTACAATATCAGTACTGCAACTGAAGTGAATATAAGTCATAGTACACATTGTTTTTTTTGAGGCAGATCTCGTGTATGGCGTATTAGTAGGAATAAATATAATATCACCGGTCTTTGCAAGTGCGGTTTCATCGTCACAGCTAAAGTAGCATTCCCCGTCGGTAACGAGGATAAGCAGGTTGTCATTTTCGCTCATTTGCCACACATTGTTTCTGGTAACTGTATACATATCTTTAATGATTGGAAAGGTATTGATTTCAAATCTGTAATACATAGCATACTCCTTGAAATGTTAAAATAGTGTACAGAAAAGTACATAAATTACATTTACTATTATATCATAAGGAATTAAAATGTAAATAGAAGATGGGAAAATTTTAATTTCAATGAGGTGATAGTATGAGAAAAAAATGGAAAGTAGCTGTTATAGGATGCGGATTTTTTGCAAATGCTCAGTATTTCCCGAATATTGAAAAGGAAGCAGATGCAGTTTGCGTGGCAGCAGTTGACATTGTAGAGGAAAGGGCAATAGAAGCGTGTGAAAAATATGATATTCCCAATCATTATAAAAGCGTTTTTGAATTGATTGAAAATTGCGATTTTGATATTGCGATAGATACTGCTTCAATTCAGGCTCACCATGAAATAAATATGGCGATTTTAGGTGCAGGAAAGCATCTTATTTCGCAAAAGCCTGCAGGTTCTACTATTGAAGAATTAACAGAGCAGATTGAACTTGCAGAAAAAATGGGTGTAAAGTTTGTTTGTGCACCAATTCATCCTATGAGATACGACATTAATATCGCAAAGCAAATGATGCGAGACGGAACAATTGGAAATGCATATTATGCAAGATGTAACCTCTCACACGGCGGACCGGAATACTTTCAGTACCGTGATGCTGACCCAAGCTGGTTCTTTGAACCAGGAGCAGGTGCTTTGGTAGATATGGGTGTTCACGGACTTCAGATTGTAACTTCAATTTTTGGACCGGCAAAAGCTTTCTCTTGCATGGCGAAGGTAACAACTCCTGTAAGAGAAGTTCGTTCAGGAACCTTTGATGGTAAAAAGATTAAAACAGATATGATTCCTGATCAATATATAATAACTTTAGATTTCGGCGAAGGGAAAATGGCACTTGTTGATACTGGTTTTTCACAGAAAGCAAGCCGTGCTCCTCAGCTTGAAATATTTGGGGACGAGGGTACTATTTCCTTTGTAAAGCCTTACATGGAAAACCCTGAACCCGAAGTGTACATTGACTCAAAAGAACGTGGAATACGCGGTTGGATTAACCCTATGCCATGGGTAAACCCTCCTAAAAAGCTTATAAGCCAGTGCTGTTGCCTTGCTGATATAATCAGTGCTATAGAAGAAGACAAACAGCCGATACTTTCACCGCAACATGCAAGACATATCCTTGAAATTATGGTGAAGATACCAAAAGCCATAGAAAGTGGCAGGACAGTTAGTCTTGACACC
The DNA here is from genome assembly GCA_045593305.1 of Clostridia bacterium. GTDB lineage: Bacteria > Bacillota > Clostridia > UBA1381 > UBA1381 > UBA1738. The sequence continues at coordinate 8,165 of JAZNWI010000202.1, forward strand.
AAATTTTAGGGAGGAAATAAAATGAAAAAGCTTAGAGTGGCATTTATAGGGCTCGCACACGTTCATGTAAATAATTTATCTCATGATTTTTCAAAACTAAGTAACTGCATTGAACTTGTTGGAGCAGCAGATGTTCCGCCTTATAGTGAAGAAGAACGCATGATGCATATCAAGCTCAATTGTCCGACAGATATCGAACTTCCGATTTGGGATGATTATCGAGAATTACTTAATCAGGATATTGATATTGCAATGGTTTGTACTGACATAAAAGGTCATACAGAGATTGTTGAAGAGATTCTGGGAATGGGTATTCATACGATTATCGAAAAGCCAATGGCTCTGGAAATTGAAGATGCCAAAAGGATGTACAGGGCATACAAAAAGAGCGAAGCAGAGCTTATAATAAATTGGCCTGTTGCATGGTTCCCTACATTTAATAAGGCAAAAGAATTGGCGGACAGTAAAGTTGTAGGTGATGTTTTAAGAATACACTACAGAAGTCCATCAACACGAGGACCTTACAAGCTTGGAGAATATACCCCTGAAGAACTTTCAAAGCTTTGGTGGTATAAAAGCAATAGAGGTGGCGGTTCAATTAGCGACTATGCTGGATACGGATGTTTGCTTACAACCTGGATAGCGAATAGAATTGCAAAAAGAGTAAGCGGATTTAAACGGAATTTTTTACTACCGTTTTCAGATGTCGAAGACTATTCGACATTTACTATTGATTTTGGTGATAGTATAGGAATTATCGAAGGTTCTTGGTCTACTATGAGTAACGGACAGATACCCACAGGACCAATAGTGTATGGAACGGAAGGAGTTATCGTTGCAGACAGGTTTGACCCTTGTGTTAAGGTATATAAAGAGCTTAAGCCGTATCAGACTTCTCCTGAACCTGATGAAGTCTATGAAGTAGGCGGCCCAAAAGTTGATGGTCTTGCGCAAAATATTATTGAGCATTTTACCAACGGTCAGCCGTTACATGAATTGTTAACTCCTGAATTCAATATGAGAATGATGGCTGCATTTGATGCAGGAAGACGCTCTTGCGAATCAGGACAGATTGAAAAGGCAATAGATCCTTTTCAGCTTTAAGTGGAGAAAGGAAGATAAAAATGAGTAAATTAAGAGTAGCAATAATCGGTACAGGTATGATTGCAAACAGTGCACATTTCCCTGCACTTAATGATTTGAGAAAAGAGGGTTTAATTGAAGTAGTAGGTGTTGCGGATATTCGCGAAGAAGTTGCGGCTGAAACTGCAAAAAGACATGATGTTCCAAACTACTATAAAGACCCCCAGAAGATGCTGGATGAATTGAAGCCTGATTTTGTTGCGGTTTGTACACCAAATATGTACCACAAGGAATGGACAATTAAGGCACTTCAGGCAGGTGCACATGTTGCTTGTGAAAAACCAATGGGCTTGTCAGTTGCCGATGTTGAAGAAATGTGGCAGACAGCAAAAGATTGTGGAAAAATGTTATTCCCTTGTCAGTGCATGCGTTGGAGAAACTATATGCAACATTCAAAGGAGATTGTATCTTCTGGCGAACTTGGTGATGTATATTTCTCTGATATTGAGTTTATAAGACGAATAGGTGTTCCTACATGGGGATTCTTCCATATGAAAGAACACAACTTTGGTGGACCTTTCTGCGATCTTGGTGTTCACTTGATTGACTCACTTCTTTGGATAGTGGGAGATAAAAAAGTTGAAACAGTTTCAGGCAGTACATATACAAAAATTGCAAATCAGGGAGAAGATATTCTTCTTAGCATTGCAGAAAGCGGTGCATATACAGGCGCATTTTCGCCAAGAAAATATGATTATAAAGAATTTAATGTAGAAGACTTCGCAACAGGATTTATGCGTTTAGAGGGCGGAATGAGTGTAAATTTCAAGTTCTCATGGGCATTAAATCTCCCGACAACAAATCTTGATATGGTAATCTGCGGAGATAAGGGCGGTCTTTCTGTAAACAAGGAAAAGCTTTATAAGAACATCGGAAGATACCAGTCCGAATGTGACCTTAAGTGGTTTGACAATGGAGCGTATGCAAATGTTGCCTTTGGTCAACACAGATATATGTATAGAAACATCCTAAACACACTGGCAGGAAAGGAAGAATTCCTTATCAAAAAACATCAGAATATCGAAGTTACAAAAGCTATCGAGTGTTTCTATAAGTCAGCCGAGCTCGGCAGAGAAGTAAGATGCGATGAATTGATACTTAAATAGATAAGGTGAGTTCCTTATTATAATATGATAAAACGGCAAGGCGGATTGCAAGACAGTTCGTGATAGTGTTTCAGTAGATAATGTAAAGGAGTTATTTAAATGATTAGAACAGTTATAATCGGATTTTCACACATGCATGTGAACGAAGTTGCACTTTACATAAGTGAAAGAGATGATATGGAACTTTTAGCAGTGGCTGATGTTCCATCAAAGGGTGCAGAAGAAATTCCTGCACTTCGTTATACTCCAAAATGGAATCTTCAAAATGTAAAGGATAACTATTGCTCAAAGGTGTATGATGACTACAAGGAAATGCTTGACAAAGAAAAACCAGATATTGCCTTTATTCTGACTGAAAACTGTCAGAAACCTGAAGTGGTTTTAGAATGTGCAAAACGCAAAATTAATGTTTCTATTGAAAAGCCGATTGCAGTAAGCTTAAAAGAGGCAAAGAAGATTGAAAAGTGTGTTAAAAAATACGGCATTGAGGCTGTTGTAAACTGGCCGGTTGTATGGCGTGAGTATGTAATGAAAATGAAGGCGGCACTTGACAGTAAGCTTGTTGGGGAGCCGGTAAAACTAAGATATATAAATGGTCACACAGGCCCTTTGGGAAAAGGTGCAAAGCACAGAGGTGTTAGCGACAATGCCGAGGAAATGACAGATGAACAAAGGGGAAAAACCTGGTGGCATAAAGATAAGCTTGGTGGCGGAGTATTTTTGGACATTGCATGCTACGGATGTTTCTTCTCCCGTTGGTTTATGGGGAATAATGCAAAGAGCACAGTAAGTATGGGTGCCAACCTAAATACACCATTTGGTGACACTGATGACAATTTTGCAGCAGCAATCAAATATGACGGAAAGATGTCAGTAATTGAAGGAACATGGTCAACACCAAGAGCTGTTATTCCATCAGGACCGATGGTACTTTGTACAGACGGGGTAATTATGTGTACAGGCGGAGCTGAAAATGCACCGGATGTAAAGGCATTTGATATTTACGGAAACGAAGTTGAAATACCTGGGATTGAATTTGGTGACAAATTCAAGAATATGCCTTGCCAGTATGCAAACCATATTGCAACAGGGGAAGATATTTACCCGATGCTAACATTGGATGCAAATATGGAAGTAATGGCAATACTTGATGCAGTAATAAAAGGTGCAAAAAGCGGGAAAGAGGAGAAAATTCGTGGTTAAAGGCTTGATAACCGATATACAAAGAGCATCATTTCACGACGGTGACGGAATACGAACAACTGTATTTTTAAAAGGTTGTCCGCTTTCTTGTCTTTGGTGTCATAATCCGGAATGTATTTCCTTTAAAAAGGAAATCTTAGTCTATCCGGAAAAGTGTATCGGTTGCGGACTTTGCGATGAGGGCTGCTTTTCGGGAGCAAAGGTTGTTTGCGGAAAGGAAATGACAGCAGAAGAAGTGTTTTCAGAAATTGCTCTTGATATACCTTATTTTACAGGCGGCGGCGGAGTTACAATATCCGGCGGTGAGCCTATGGCACAGAAGGAATTCACTAAAGAGCTGATTAGCGTATGCAAGGAAAACGGAGTCAACTGTGCCATTGAAACTTCTCTTATAATATACGATGAAGATATTTTTAAAAGCCTGGACTTTATTATGGCGGATCTTAAGATTTGGGATGATGAGGTACATAAAAAGTACACAGGCGTATCCAATAAAGAAATATTGGAAAACTTCAAGAAGCTTGATAGTTTAGGAATACCAATAATTGCAAGAACTCCGGTAATTCCCGGAATAGAACAGGGGATTGACAAGATTTCGGAGTTCTTGAAAGGACTTTCTAATGTTATAGAATATGAGCTTTTGCCATATCATCCTTTGGGAATAGGAAAGGCAAAGGCATTAGGTAAAGAATTTACAGAATTTGAGATTCCAACGGTGGAATATATGAAGGAGCTGGAAAAATATGCTTTCATACGAAGATAGACTACGACTTATGCGAGAGCAGAAGGTAAAACATACCATTGAAAAGCGTACGCAGAACGGCTATACTGATCTTGATGACTTTGGAACAGTGCCTATCCCTGAGGATTACGAGGTAGAGCCTTGGTACAACAGTTCAAATGGTAGCTTTTATGGCTATGACGGTATGTGCGAAAACTTTTGCCGTGTAATAGATGCTCATCCTGCATATGTTGACCCGATGGAAATGCTTTGCGGAAGATGGCGTGATATGCTTGTTAATTACCGAGGCGATGTTCATTATCTTCCGGACTGGCTTAAGAAAAAGCCGAAAATAATGGAGCTTATGGCAAGCGCAACCGACCAATGGAGCAAGCGGTGGGACGAACAGAGATTTCCTTATGACGATTTAAAACCATTACAGGAAAAGTACAATATCCAGACAGGAATTGACGGTGATGCCCATCTTGCCTGCGACTATCGAATCGGTTTTGAACTTGGTTTTGGCGGATTACTTGAAAAAATTGAGAAATACAGAAAAATAAATCCTGATAAAGCTGATTTTTATGATGCAGAAGAAAAGACAGTTCTTGCGATAATCAGATTTATTGACAGGCACATTGAAAAAATCGAAGAGCTTTTAAAAACAGAAGAAAGACCTGAAATCAGGGAAAGCCTTTCTGAAATGAAAAAAGCATGCGAGAATATAAGACTTGACCCACCAAAAACATTCCACGAGGTATGCCAGTGGACAGCATTCTTTAACTGTGCATCGAGAATTTATACTCGTGACGGAGCGGGATTTCAATTAGATGTTCTTTTATATCCTTATTATAAAAGGGATATTGAAGCAGGAATTTTAACTGATGAAAAAGCAAAATTTTTAATTGCAAATCTTTTACTTATTGATCCGCACTATTATCAGATTTCGGGTGTGGACGAAAATGACCGTGATATGACAAATCATTTGTCTTACCTTATTTTAGAAGCAGCAGACAGTATAAATATTGCCTGCAACCTGACGGTAAGGGTACACGATAACTGCGATAAGAAATTTTTTAAAAAAGCAGTTTACTATTTACTTAAGAACAAAAACGGATGGCCAAGATTCTGTAATGACAAGGCACTATCCGAAGGATATATGAGAAACGGTGTTGATAAAAAGACCGCACGAGAGAGAATTGCAGTTGGTTGTAACTGGATGTGCGTTCCCGGTAAGGAATTTCCAATGAATGACACCGTAAAGATAAACATAGCTAAAGTTATGGAAGTGGCTCTAGGCGATATGAGATGCGAAACAGTAAGAAGTACTGAAAGACTTTTAGAACTGTTTGAAGAACACTTAAAAGTTGCTATTGATACAACTGCTAAAGGCATAAACCTACATATTGACCATCAGGCAGAGGTTACACCTGAACTTGTGATGAATCTTATGATGGAAAACACAATAGAGCTGGGTGAAGACATTTCAAGATGTGCATCTCTTTACACCGTAGGTGTTGACGGAGCGGGTCTTGCAGTTGTTGCCGACTCATTCGGCGCACTTCAGACAAGAGTTGAAGAAGAAAAAGTGCTTACCTGGGATGAGGTTTATGAGGCACTTGATAATAACTTTGAAAATGAAAGAACAAGACTTATTTTAAACAGTTCACCTAAATATTGTCATGGAAACACTGTTTCTGACAAGTGGGCAGAACGCCTGACAGAAGTTTGGGTTAAAAATATCAAAGGGTACAAAATGCCGGAGGGCAGATGTTTGGTTCCGGGATGGTTCTCATGGGCAAGAACTATTGAATACGGTTCAAAAGTTGGTGCAACACCAAACGGAAGACGGGCAGGCGAACCAATATCTCATGGTGCAAACCCTAATCCGCATTTCAGGAATGACGGAGCACCGACAGCACAGTCAAATGGTATTGCATCTGTTCAGTGCGGGTACGGAAATACAGCACCACTTCAGATTGAGTTTGACCCAAAACTTGCTTTAGATGATAAGGGTGTTGAAATAATAGAAAAGTTTGTAAAAGGACATTTTGAGCAGGGCGGAACGCTTATCAATATAAATATACTTGATAAGGAAAAAATTTTAGAAGCAAACGAAAATCCTGACCTTCACGCTGATTTGGTGGTACGAGTTACAGGATTTACTGCATACTTTGCAAGTCTGTCACCAAAGTTCAGACAGCTTGTTGTAGACAGATTTTTAGAAGGTGTGTAATGCAAATAACCGATTTTTATAAATTGATAGGAGGATGTCATGACGGAAAGATGGACTAAAGAAGCGGCATGGGACTGGTATAACAAAAGACCATGGATGCGCGGATGTAACTATATGAGTGCAGACTGTGCAAACAGAGTGGACCAGTGGCAGGAGTTGGGGTTTGAAGAACGCTTTAAAACCACTGAAGAAGAATTCAAATTACTTCGCGAAACAGGATTTAACACAATTCGTATTATTCCGGAATTTGTTGTGTGGCAACAGGAGCATGACGGATTTATGGAGAGATTTGAAAGATACCTTTCTCTTTGTGACAAATACGGAATAAGTTGTATGGTGGTTCTTGCAAACGATTGTATGCCACCAAAAACAGAGCTTTGGAAATTGCCTTATGTAGGTGAACAACAGTACGATTGGGGATATCATGGCGGAAAGAAACATTCCCAACACGGCGTACACCAAGGACCGGCACCGCATTTCTACCTTGACGATGACGAATCAAGGGAAGAATATCTTAAAATGGTACGCGAACTTGTAACTACATATAAGGATGACAAGAGAATTTGTGTATGGGATGTTTTCAACGAGCCGGGAAACAGCAGACGAGCGGAAATCACACTTCCGAATGTTAAAAAAATGTTTGAAACAGTGAGGGCATGTGATCCATCTCAGCCACTTACAGCCGGAGTTTTTGCACCAAAGGGTGACGAGAATATTCCTTGGTCTGATGTGGAAAGATATCTTCTTGATAATTCAGACATTATTTCATATCATAGCTATTCAAAATTTATTGATCACATGAGATTTATTAAGCGTCTTAAAAAAGAGGGAAGACCTTTAGTAAATACAGAATGGCTGGGAAGAACATTAGGAAATTATGTTTTTGATAACTTCCCGGTATTCTATCTTGAAAAAATCGGTTGCTTAAATTGGGGGTTTGTGGCTGGAAAGTATCAGACATACGAGCCATGGGAAGCAACATGGAAACAATATGAAGACGGAAGCCGTACCGATGTGGATTTCACAAAGTGGTTCCACGATTTATACAGACCAAATCACCATCCATACGATCCAAAAGAGATCGAGCTTATAAAAGATATTTGCAGGATAGCAGACGAAGATTACGAGCGTGAGATGGGAGGAAAATAAATCAGAAATAAATCAAGGATTTATAATAAACAAATTTGGAGGTATTAAAATGAAAACAAACAAAATCATGGCGATAGCACTTTCTATAAGTATGCTACTACCTTGTGTAAATGTAGCTGCTGCAGAAGACTATATGTCAAACTTTACAGCATCAATGGCGGACAAGGCCGGAAACATTATCTTTGATATCAATGAAAATGCAGTGCTTTCACTTGATGCAACAGGAATCACTTCAGTATCAGAAGAAATGTATGCAAAGGTAAGCATCAAAACTAACACAGGTGATGTTGTGGCAAATGAGCTTGTAGACTTAACAGGCGAAAAAAGAGCAAGCTACACAATTAAAGATGTTCCGGAATACGGAATTTACACACTTGAAGTAGACCTGTACGGAAAAGACAGTAATAAATACTTTGGTAAACTTACATCATCATTTTCTGTTGTGAATGGCCCTGAAGCAGGAACACTTAACCCGGTACACGGCGTATGTGTTCACTACAGAAACGGACAGGACCAGGCCGCTTTCGGTGATTCTTTAATAACCACAGATCTTGCAGCAAAGGCTGGTTTCAGTTCAGCAAGAAGTGAGGTTACATGGAATAAGTATGCAACATATGACAATTCTGGAAATGCAACATACAATCTGGCTTCAAGACAGGCACAGATTATGGAAAATATAGCAGATAACGGAATGAATGTTCTTGAAATTTTGTCATATGACCATACAAAGTACCCAATGTCAAATGGTGGTAGCTACAACAATAATATGACAACACCATTTGTTAACTATGCAGAAAGCCTTGCAGACGATGTTTTGGCAATCAATCCGGATGCAGAGTTCGAAATCTGGAACGAATGGAACAACGAAGGTTCTTGGTTCAATGAGGATTCTATTTCACCGCAGAGCTATGCAAAGCTGGCAAAGGCAGTATATGAAAAAGTAGGAAACAAAGCAACTCTATGGGGTATGTCAACACTTGGCGTTGATATAGATTGGATTGAAGAAGTTCTGGAAGAGTGGGATTATGATGGTTTCTTCTGGCAGAACAAAAACGAAAACCAAAAGCTTTATATGGATGGTATTTCACTTCACCCTTATGCAAACTGGTCACAGCCTGAAGGAAGTGAATATATAAATGTACCTGCTTGGACAGAAGATAATCCTGTTTACGCAGGCCCTGTTGAAGAAGTACAGGAACTTAAGGAAATGCTTACAAGCCGAGGCATAGGTTCAACACCGCTTCGAGCAACAGAATGGGGTTGGGTAAGTACAGGTGCGAAAGCATACCAGAACAACTCAAGCACAGATTCTACACAAGTTTTTGTGGGATATTATCCTGACAGAGATATGCAGGCAGCATATTTTGTAAGAATGGCAGCACTATCAGAAACAAAAGACCTTTATGACAAGATGGATTATTACCAGATTAACTCTAAAAACGGTGCTGATGACAGTGACTATGGTCTATTGATGTCATCAACAAGTAATGTTCCATATGGTGCAAAGCCGGCATACCTTGCTGCTGCAAACTATAACAGAATTATGACAGGTGCAACACCTGGCGCAAGTGCCGTAACTGAACTTGACGATGTTTATATGACAGTTTTCAATCTTGCTGATGGCAGAGATTGCGCAATTATCTGGTCAGCAGCACTTGACAGCACAAGAGTAAAGCCGGAAAATATGACCAAAAATATCAATTTAAATATAGGCGATAAAGAAGTTATTGTTTGTGATATGCTTGGTAATGAAATCACAACCAAATCAGAGTCCGGTGAATATAAGTTTAAAGTAGACGGTCAGCCGGTTTATGTTATCGGAAACTTTACAACACCTGTTCTTACAAGCGATGCAGCAGGTTCAATGATAGATGAATGCTACTATAACGCAGTAAAAGACGAAATAGTTATAAATGCAAAGGCAACAGATGCCGGTGCAGTACTAAAACAGGGTGAAGAAGTAAAGCAAACTATAGAACTAAAGAGTGCAGCTGGTAAGATTAATGCATCAGTTGAAGTTGATGAAGCTCTTGCAGCAGGAGAGTATGTGCTTGAAATTACAGCAGATGGAAATACATATACAAAGACCATAACAATTCCACAAAGAGAGCTTTCCGGTTCAGCAGCATCTGAATTTGAACCTGGAATGGTTGCACTTTATACCGCTTCAACAAGAGAAGTCAGGGTGATTGGAAAGCTTAACGGAAGAAACGCGAATGAACCTATCATCGTAATGGTGGCAAAAGAAGCACTTGACGGCGAAGAAATTGCAGAAGATGACATTGCTTATGTAGAAGTATTTGATGGTTCAGAAGAAGATTTTGAGTTAACATTTACACTACCTGAAGGAGCTTATGGTAAATATACTGTAAGAGCTGGAGCAATGTATGCAGAAAATGCCGCAGAAAATAAACTTGCAAATCCTGACCACGCTGTTGTATGCACATTTACAGCATCAGCCACAGAGGATACAATTTCAGCAACAGCAACATTTGCAAATTATAGCGATGATGCAGAAAAGCCGGCAACAATCATCTTTGCGCAGTATGATGAAAATAATGCATTGGTAAGTTTTGGATTTGAAGAATTTAAAATAGATAAGAATGGAGTAACAGGACCAAAGAGCTCTACTCAGAATATTGATACAAAAGCAGCATCATGCAGAGTATACATTTGGAACTCTATCGGCGAATTGATACCGCTTGTAGCACCAATTGAAATTCCAAATATTTAATCTAAAAATCCAGAAAGAGAAAGGAGAAAAGTGAATGAAAAGAATAGTTTCTATTATACTAAGTATTTCACTTGCCATTTTGTCTCTTCCTACTTCCTTTGCTGCAACGGAAACCGATAATATAAGAGAAAAACTTTCAGTACGGAAATTGCTTGAGGGAAGTCAGTATGCAGAAAAAATCTTAGCTCATGACTTTGAGGTATCAAGCATTGATAGGTACGAAAACATAAAACAAAAGGGAAACAGCCAACTGATTGAGTTTGGAAGTGACCATGGTAAAGTCTGGTCTCCAGGACACACCTTCTTTCATACGAAAGAAAAGGTGGATAGTGGGCTTGTAATTATATCCCTTGATATTATACAGCAAACCAGTGACGCACCGACATTCTATTTAAGAACAGGAGATGAAACCCACAAAAAAGAAGGCGGAGCAGCCGGCAAGATGTCTGAAACTCTTGCCGGAGCGAACGGAAACTTGGGTTACTATGCTAATGCGGCAGGTTGGACTGTTCAAAGTAAAGCTACAGCAAGGTTAGGCGAATGGTACGAAATGGTAGCACTCATCGACCTTGATAATGACATAGTAGGTTACATAATTGACGAAACTTTTTATAACGGCGGCTCATATTCGCGTCAGGATGAAATTTCAACACTTTACATATCCTGTGCAAAGCCGGGATCAGCTTTAATTGATAACCTGAATGCCTATAAGGTTGACAGACGAATCTTTGAAGATGCTGAAATGAAAAAAAAGCTTGGAATTACAGAAAGATTTACGGATTCTGTTAATGTAACCTTTAAAGTAGGGGAACTTGGAAATGCACTTTACAAAAGAACACCGTCAATCAAAGGAAATGTTGTTATTTACAATAGAGGCTTTGAAGAGCGAGAAATTGATGTAGAGGCATTGGTTGCAACTCGTGGCGGAAAGAAGCTTGGTGAACACAAGTTCAGTACAAAACTACCATCACGAGGAACTTCCGAAACACCAATTACGGTTTCAGCAAATGAAGAGTACGGATACTATGATGTGCATATAAAACTTTATGATAAGGGTGGAAGCGAACCATTTTTTACAGGAGTGAGAAGCTATTCACTTGTCAGGGCTCCTGAAAATTTTGAACAAAACCCGAAATATGGTATAAACATTCACTATCGTACAGACTTCTTAAAGAATGAAGCAACTCTGGGTAATCCGAAAGACCATATTGAGCTTGCAAGAAAAGCCGGTTTTACTACAGCAAGAAGTATGCTGAAAGAATCTAACTGGGTGGCAAGCAACGGAATGCCGGAGAATAACCTGTACGAAGAAATACGAGATATAGGAATGGGCGTATGTGATATCATTTATGGTAATGAGTATGCCCCGGGAACAAAGGAAGCAATTGATTCTTTCGTAAATGACTTTGCGGTAGAATCAGTTGGCGAAATTATTAAAATTTTTGAAAGTACCGGGAATGTTGAGTTCGAAATGTGGAATGAGTGGAACAACCACGGTTCATGGTTCAACAGAAATAGTGAACCGCCGAGTGCGTATGCAGAATTTGCAAAAACCCTATATACCACATTAAAGCCATTATATCCTGATACAACATTCTGGGGTATGGCACCGGTAGGTGTTGCAAACTCCTGGGTTTATCAAGTTTTAGATGCTATGGAGAATGTAGCTTATATGGACGGTATTTCAATCCATCCGTATGAGAGATCCACAACTCCTGATGCAGGACCTGCAATTCTTCAGTCTTTACAGATTAAGGAAGAACTTGCAAAAAGAGGAATGGACCCACTTCCGCTTCGAGCAACAGAGTGGGGTTGGGCAACAACAGACATAAAGCATCAATACGAGGATCGTGAAAAGCTCCAGGCAGCATATTATATCCGATTTGCAGCACTTTGTGAGCAGGTCGATTTATACCAGATGAGTGACTACTACGAAATGGTAGATGGTATGAACGAAACAACAGAGGATAGATTCGGTATGGTGAGATCACCTTTAGATGATGTTCCATACGGATTAAAACCGATGTACTTTGCAGTTTCAAATTATAACCGTCTTATGAACGGTGCAACTCCTGTTGAGCAGGTAAATCTTGATAATGATGATACATCATTACACTTTAAATTAAGAGACGGCCGTGATTGTGCTATTGTTTATAACACAAAGAACAATCAATCATATAACGCAGTAAATCTTGGTTGTGACAAGGTTACTGTTTGTGATATGTATGGCAACGAAAAGGAACTATACGCAATAGACGGTGCATTCAACCTATCACTTGATTCAGCGCCTATTTACCTGATCGGAGATTTTGATAAGGTAGTTGATGCAGAACCGATGTTCATTACAAATGAAGTTGAACTTCAGGCGAAAAAGAACGATATTTCAGTTCTTAAGATTGCGCGTTTTAGTGACAGAGATTTTGGAATTGAAATCGAGCAAAACGACCTTTGCACTATTACAGATGAAGCGTTTAAAGGCGTAACAAAGAATGTAAAAGTGAAATTTGGCGAAGAGGTTTATAACACAGAGATTAACTACTATATGACATATGGCGGAAAACCTGTTATGTATGACAAAATTGTAATAGAACCGGCATCTGCTATAGAAGCTAATGTGTCAGTAAAACCAAAGAGCAGCACAGCTCTTAACAAATGGGTTGCAACCTTTGAATTGGTAAATAAATCAGAGATTAATCCTTTAAGCGGAACACTTTATATTGAAGAACCATTTGAGTTAAGAGTAGAGGAAAAAATAGAAAATCTTGCTACTGGTGCAAAAAAGACATTAAGTTTTGATATTCCTGAATCAATTAAGAAAGAGCACAGCGTAACCGTTAAGGGAAGATTCATAGACGATGAGGGAAATGAAATTCCATTTAATGTAAGTCAGGAAATGGAACTGTGCATTAAGTCAAAATCCGAAAAGAAGATTGACGGTGTTTTGACAAAGGATGAATGGAACAATCAATCTGGCATAACATTCCGTGATGGCGGAAAATGGATAGGAATTACAGCTGTAAACCAGAACTACTCAGGTGTTGCCATTGACGGAGGAAACACAGATTTGAGCGGGCGTCTGTACGCAGAATGGGACGATAAATATTTCTATCTTGCAGCAGATATTGTTGATGATATCTGGGCGTATGACGAAAAAGAGCCGGACAGACTTTACCGTGCAGACAGTATTCAGTTTGCTATGGCACCATTTAAGGGCTCGGGAGACCTAGCGCAATTCTGTATAGCAAGAATGGGCGACGGCGATAAACTTCAAATTGACAGAAGCCCGGTTGCAAGTATGATTGGTATTCCGGATAAGTCACTTTATGACTTGACAATATCAAGAGAAGGCGAACACACATATTATGAACTCAGACTTCCGTGGGAAGTAATTTTCCCAGACGGATATCTGGCTGAAAAGAACGGACAACTGGCCATAACGCTTCTTATTAATGATAATGACGGATATGGTCGAAAGGCGTACCTTGAATATGGAACAGGAATGGGTACAGGTAATGCAAACTCAAGCGGATACCGCAGTTTCTATATGTGGGGCGAACGACTAATTGACGAATTATAAAATTGACGGAAAATTTAGTTTAAGGAGAATGATAATGAAGAATAGAAGATTATTATCCTGCTTTTTAAGCGTAGCAATGCTTGTGTCAACATTCACAGCATTACCAAATACAGCATTTGCAGAAGATTTTAATGATACTGTAGTACAGACTGTATTTGAGCTTAATGCAGAGGACATATTAGCAGGAAATGTTCCGGCTTATGTAAATGTTAATACAGACATTTTGGATACAACAAACACATCAGCTGAAAACGGTGTTTTAAGTAAAACAGTTTCAGCAAACACAAACTTTATCCAGATTGACTTTGAAGCAGCTGGTCTGGCGCTACCTGGTACAGATTTGGATCAGTATTCATTTGAAATCATAACAGATTTGACAGACTCTGACGATACTAATAAAAACGGTATCGTTATGTATATGAATACCGATACAGTAAATAATCTGGTTAGCTTCAGAGCACGTGAAACAAGTGACTTCTGTGTTGTAAGCGATGACTGGAGTACAACAGGTTGGAACACTTCAGTAGGAGATGGATCTGAAGCACACTACACAATAACCGATTTGAAGCTTACAACAGGTCAAGCGACAAGCCACCTTGCGCAGCGTATGACTGCTAATGGTCTTACAAATCAGTATTCCGCTACAGTTGCACACGATACGCCGCTATCAGCTTGGAGTGCAGCACCAATTAAGGGAATCACACTTACAGTTCCTAACGGATATCGTGCAAGCATAGATACATTTAAGATTACAAGAAAAGCATCCTTTACATCAACAGGCTTTGTGAAAGATACAAAGACAGTATATGAAATGAATGTAAATGATGTTCTTGCAAATAAAACAACAAGTGGTGTTGCAATCAGTAATGTAGATACAACAAAGTCAAGTACTGCAAACGGTCTTATAAGTAATGAAACAACATCATCAACAGACTTTATGACAATTACATTTGCAGACCTTCCACAGATTCCATATACAGACGAAAATGACGAAATAACACCAATATATGATGTTAATATGGAATTTGCTTTTGTTGATTCAGATAGCGCAACAAAGAACGGTGCATGGATATTCTTTGACGAAGTAAAGGATCCGTCAAATATGCTTCTAAGAATAAGAGAAACAAGAGACGGTACTATATACAATAACGGCTCATCTACAATTAACAACGGAACACTAGGAAAGCAAAATATTCCTACAATATATTATAAATTCAAAATAAATACTGATACAGGCTTATTAAATCAGCATTTTATGAAGAGCGCAACAGAGTATGTCTTTGGAAATGTTTTGAGCCGAGGAGATGATATTAATCTTAATCAATCAGTAGAAAAGATTATCTTAAAAACTCCTAACTACACAGGTGAAAGTTATAGAGTAGTTCTTAAGAGCCTTAAGATTACACGTACTGTATACATTGAAAACGTGCAATACACAATTACTGCAGAAGCAGAAAACGATGGGCACGGAACTGTTGATGTAACAGGCTTAACTGATGGTAAGGCGCAAAAAGGAAATGAAGTTACACTTACAGCAACCGCAAATGATGGTTATATGTTTAAGGGTTGGTATAAAGCAGGAGAAGACGCTGCAGAATCAACTAAAAAAACATATACATTTGTAGCAACAGAAGATGCAAGTTATGTTGCAAAGTTTGCTAATACACGAGAAGTTACACAAACAGTATATGAACTTGATGCTGCTTCATTAGAGGCAGGAACAGTACCAACAGGTGTAACACTTAACACATCAATTCTTGATGAGACTACAACAACAGCAGATAGCTTAGTGAGTGATGTTGTGGACGCAGATACTGCATTCCTTACAGTTAACCTTGCGGAAGTATCAAAATCTCTTCCGGGAGAAGAAACAGGAATTTACACAATTGAGGTTGTCACAAACGTAAATGACTCAGATGATACAACAAAGAACGGTACATCAATGTTCCTAAAGGGTACATCTGACACCATTGTATTCAGAGCAAGAGAGTCAAGTGATATCTGTGCAATGCCAAATACATGGACCAATCTTTACTGGCAGGCAAATACAGGTGCAACCGCAAGCTATGGTATGGAGAACCTGAATGTCTATGATGGTTCAGCTACAGCACACTATTTAAAGAGAGATACAAGCCCACAGTATAGTGCATATGCAGACGGTCACGCGCTTGCAGCGGGTAATGCAACAGCAGAAACTCCAATCAATATTCTTACATTAAAAGC
>JAZNWI010000203.1:0-1830 GCA_045593305.1 Clostridia bacterium
TAATCACACATAGGTTCATTCATCAGGTCGTAGGCGGCAACCGTACCGTTTCCTGCAAAATGTCGGGCGATTTCGCTCCATAAGTCGCAGGCAAGCGAACGGAAATAATCACCTTCCTCGGTTTCATCGTAAAGCTTGCAATGGTTCACACGGCAACAGTGGTGAGCGATGCTCTGATGTCCGGGTACTCCGTGCATATCGAGAATAACATACATTCCTCTTTTTCCGCATTCTTCAACTACCCAATCAAGCCGTGAGAAATCAATTTCACCGTTTTCTTTAAGCTTACGGGTGCCTGAATCATCCGTCCGGAAATTGCGGTACCAGAAGGGCACACGCACGCAGGTGAAACCGAGTGACTGAAGATAGTCAAGGTCATACTCTGTAATGTAGTTGTCTTCACGGATTTTTATAAGTCTTTCGGCTTCATCCTTACCAAAGCGTTTTTCAAGAGTAGTTACTATATCCCATTGAGCTTCTCCACCCTTGAAAAATCCTTGCCATAATTCATCAAGCAACCATCCACCGAGATTTGTTCCTCGTAAAAATACCTGTTTCCCCTCGGCATTTATGATTTTTTCACCATCACAATGAAGCATACTGAGGCTCATACTTTATCCTCCCGTTACAATACATTTCAGATTGATATTGATATATCGTAGTTAATTTAATAATGGTAATTTGTCGAATTGAGTATACCATACGATACGAATTGCTACAATAAAAATATATCAATTTGGGTGTTTTTAGGTGAACGAAATTTTATTTAGACAAATTGGAATTTATAGAATTGATTATACCACTCATAGCAAAATATGAAAGTGGTTTTTATTTTTCTTTAATAAGCACCATACTGAAAAGCTCCAGTTTAAAGGAAAGATCATCAGTAACTTCTATAAGCTCACCACTGTGCTCGTTATCAACCTTATATATATCGTATGACCCCTTTTTACCTAAATTCAATGAAATCTCTTTGTTAGGTAAACCATCATTATCGCTATAATAAGTAAGTATAATTGTTGCTTTTCCGTTTTTATCCACACCGCAAAGAGAATAGATGTTTTCAATCTCATTTTGGGAAGCAATTTCTTTTTCGCAATCATAAAGGAAACCATACCAATAAAAAGCATAGTAGCCCTTTAACTTTTCATAAGTGTAAAAATCAAAAACACCATTGAAAGCCGAGGGACGAGTGTCATAATACATAAGCATATCAATGGGAGAATGCTGAGAAGTACACATGCAAGCCAATGTGAATGATGCACCCTTAATGCCGTGAATTGCTTTAAGAGAGTAAACAAACTCTTTTTCCCACCCTTTTACATAGTTCCATTCGTTGAGTATACTTTCTACATTTTCATAACCATATTTGTTTAAAAGAGTTTTTATTCTTTCTGCTTTTTGCGCCATGTGCACAGGCTCTGTGCAATAAATAT
Source organism: Clostridia bacterium (assembly GCA_045593305.1). GTDB lineage: Bacteria > Bacillota > Clostridia > UBA1381 > UBA1381 > UBA1738. The sequence goes on from JAZNWI010000203.1 coordinate 1,437, forward strand.
GCCAGGAAAAGAAATCAAGCGGTACATTTCTATTTTGCATTTCCTGAAGAAAATCCTCTGCCCATTCTTCGTTATGTGCAAGCGCAGGACCGCCTATTTTCAAATCAGGAAAACGGTCTTTAAGATGCTTTGCGGTAATTTCATACAAATTAAAAAATTCGGCTTTTGTTCCGCCCCAGGTACGCTTGTTGGATGAATCGTCCGAGTCAAGATCAGCTTCATTCCAGATTTCCCAGTATTTCATATTGAGTTTGTAGCCGTCTGCCCAACCCTCATTGTAATGTCGGATAATATGTTCGCAGATAACGGCCCACTTTTTGAAATCCTTAGGTGGAATAGTACCATGTTTTTTTATCTGATGCTCAATTGTCTGACCTAATCTGAAAAAGGTTTC
>JAZNWI010000204.1:0-9446 GCA_045593305.1 Clostridia bacterium
AAAATTCTGAATGTGGCATCACCAGGATATGATTTTAAACAAGATGTGGCAATTGCCTGATATTCCCAATCCCGTTTTTCCAGATTTTCTGCCAGATTAAGTATGATAGGCTTCGCATCTTCAATCGGGAACTTTTCAAAATATCTGATTGCAGAAAACCGAATTTCACGGTTTTCCTCTTCGTTTGTTAGCATTGCCAGCATTTCATCATCACATCTTACACTTGCAAATCTGAAATAATTCAAGACATTAACACGCATCTGCACTGAATATTGCTCAAAATTTCGAAAAATGGTTATCCTCAAATCATTCTTATCACCTTTATAGAACATAAGTCCGTCACAAATGAGTTTCGGGTGATGAAAGGAAAGGTTTGTGTCAATTACTTTGAGCGCTTTTGCCACAATATCAGGTTTTTGCATACCGTAAAGTGCCTTTAGAGTATTCTCTCTGCAGTAAACATTAAATGACCTTAATAGGTCAAAAAGTGCCTTGGTAAGCCTTTCACTTTCGTGATGCTTTAAAATATTGTATTTATAAAGGATATAAGGAAAATATGCAATTTTAAGCGTATCCTTGGTTATGTACTTATGAGTAAGATATTCAAAAACCGAGAATGTATCAATAAGATACTTTTCGGTAAGCTCTGGCTCTTTTTCAAATACCACTTCAAGAGCTTTATCAAATGCAGTTACTCCCGATGTTTTTAAAAGCTCACGGCATAGGTATTTTTTATGTTTTTCAGAGATTTCTCCGCCGTTTTTCAAAATTTCTATTTGCTCCTCTAAAACATTTTTCAGCTTTTTAGAATTTGAAACAAGGGCACTAGCTTTGTGTTTTAAAATAAACACATAGATAATATTATATAAAATCATGCTTATACAAATAGCAATGTATGTATATATCATGAGTTCTATTTTCATTTTGTGTTACCCTCCTTCCATAAATTCTGCATTATGTAATATGAACTTTTTAGTCTTTCGTGATAGGTTACCTTGTTTCCCCAACCTTTGAGTGCAATTTCGTCAAGCTCAATCCTGTCGGTTCCTGTGTCTATCCCTGCATACATCTCGTCAATGCTTATATATTCAATACCATAGTTTCCGTCATAGTAATCATCGTGAACAAGCATTTTTGACGGATCGGCAAAGTTCATAATCTGCCACGGCAATTTAATTTCAATATAGTCACCATTTGCGATAAAATCAGCCAAAGAATTGAAGTCCTGACTTTCAGGATTTGCGTTGCCATACAAAAGCTTTCCTGTTTCGTAGCTTTCAGCAACTGTTTCCTTAGTTTCAGGAGAAAGAGCAATGGCTGTCCTTAATATTAACTCGACGGTTACAAACTTCGGTGAATTTTTATCAGGAATATTATTTTTAAAATATGTATCAAACCCATAAATGTCCTTAGAATAAGTTGAGCGAAGTGCATCATAACGCTCTTGCACCATAATACGGCTGTTGTCTTTTCCGTCAAGCACTATTACAAAATCCGCATCCCTATCGAATCTAACTCCAAAGTTCTCACAGTAATTACTACCGCTTTTTGGTGTTATATCAAGTGGGATATAAAGTGTTTCATTTTCAAAATCAAGTCCGTTTTTCTTTACAAGGAAATACATGAACTTCTCATCATATTTTACCGAAAGTTCTATTTCTTCGTCTTGTATTAAGTCATTTTTTGTCCACTCAGAAACATCGCCGTCAACATAGCATACTGACCTTTCTTTCCCCGGGTCAAATGATAATAAACCGAAATACTGCTCATTTGTCTGATAGTCTGACCAATATGCCGTTCTTGTGAGGTTTACCGCATGCATGGTGTTCCATGTACGCTTAAACCACTCGTCCTGCCATGTGAATACGCATCCGCCGTTACAGCCTGTTGCTTTTATGTCATTCCAACATTCTATAAGAGCCTGTCCCTGTGCCTGTTCTGAGGTATTACCCTGATTTCTTCCCGTATCCTTATCCACCTGTGCCATACCGCGTCCTGTAGATACTCCAAATTCCGATATTACAACCGGCATATTATGATGATTATTAAGCATTGTAAGGTATGCTCTATATGCATTTATTCTGCCTTGCTCATCTCGAAAAGCATCCTTTGATTCAAGTCCAAATACCGACCAGTCATTTGCAAAACTCAGATAGTACGGATAATACGGATAAACGTGGTAGGATGCAAACTGACCAGGTATAAAGCTTTCTGTGGTTTTTATATGCTCAACATCTACCTGAGCACATTTCATAAAGAAATCTTTAATTATTTTAGGATACTCAAACGGGTCGGTTGTAGGCCAGTTTGAAAAGGCAATAATTCTCTGCTGGCTATACCTTTCGGTTTCGTATTCTATAACCTTATCACCCACCATTGTAAGCATCGTTTCAAAAGGTGATGCATCACTTGATGTGTACATATATTTGCCTTTATATGACGAATATCCCTCTATACCTTCATACAAATCATTGGTATAAGCTACAGTGGAATCGTCCCATTCAACACCTAGAATATATCCAATAACCCACGGCGAAATATCCTTGTTGTATGTACCATGTCCTGCACTTGCAACCCTGCCTAAATTAAGCTTTCTTTTTCCATGGATAACATCCACCATTATTTTGCTGTTATCCAAAAAAGTATTATAAAAATCCTTATCATAAGCATCCCTGTGCGAGTTTAAGATATAGTCATTTACCCAAACACCATGAATCATGTATAATGGATTTTCGTTATCCTTATTATATTTATAAAATGCTTTATAGAAGGTGTCATTCTGGATTGTGTAAATTCGGATGGTATTTGCACCCATATTCTGAATATAGGAAAACCATCTTAAATAAGTTTCTTCGTCAATGGCAAAGGATGTTGCCCATTCACCCGGAATACCTGAACCCATATTCACTCCTTTGATTTCAAAAGGTGCAAAAGATTCATCCTTTTTCATATAAATTTCTTCGCCATCCACCTTCATAAAGTATTGGACAGGCTTATCGTCACCTAAATCCAAATATACTCCCTCATAGAAATGAAGCCAGTCAAATGCAAGAAGTACAAGTATTATAGCGGATATTATTATAATAAATTTTTTCAAGACCTGTACCTCCTTTTTCCTTTAATCTGATACTTCATTATATTTCTTAGTTTTTGATTCTGCGCTAAATTGATTAATAGCTCCTATATTTTCATCCATAAATGCGATTCTTTTTGTAAGAAAATCCTTTAACTGCATAACTGCCTGCTCATGTGTTCTCGGATTTCTTTTTTCAGGATGTAAAAGATCGTATTCCTTATTTAAGGTGTAACCCCATTTTCCATAATTTCGTTCTGTTGCAGGTTCTAAATACTCTACAGTATCATCAATAAAACCAAACAAGTATTCTTCGCTGAAAACAGTTTTTCTAAGCTCGCAATATCTTTGTATAACTTTGTCTGTAAAGTCCTTGTCCATAAAAAGCATCTGATACCAAAGACCCGAGTTCAGTCTGAACTCATCCGTTGGCATTGCCTGTTCCTGATAAGCATCACAGGCAGAGTTAAAGTCCCACACACACATTTTGTACTTACCAGAAGTGTCCTTATAAATGTATGTTGAAAGAGAGCCTGCGTCATAGTTACATGTAAGCTCATTTATCAAAAAGTAGTCTACAAATGACATTGTGTCTATGTAGTTTTTATATCCGTATTTTTCGTTGTTATAGTCATAGGAATAAAGTGTTTTTTCAAATAACGAAAACTCATCCTTTATTGCCTCAGAAAGCTCGGGTGTTATATTTTTCGTTCCCGGATATACCAGCTCGTGTTGTGTTTTTGCACGGGTTGTATAGTTTGTAAACGGATATATCTTCTTGTTTTCTTCCGTATCACCCCAGTCAAGACGGAGTGCATAGCCAGAAAATGTGTTATCCTTTTTGTTTACCTCAAGACTTAATCTTGCGCCTTCTTTTCCGGAAGTAATGGTTTCAAGTGCAAGATATACACCTCTGTATTCACCGTTTAATATAAGCTCAAAAAAGCGTACATTCGGGCTATATTCCATAATTTCACCCGAAATGTTATACCACATATAATTGCGTATAAGAGTCTTATCAAGAAATGGTCCATGAAGTGCCCACTCGTGATGTGCGTCCATGCCCAAAAACTCTTGCGGATTGCTTGTGCCGTCAGGATTTACAAAACGAATGAAATAGTTAGGCTTTTCAAATCGTCTTGATGAATGACCCCTGACCCTTATCATAATATCCCCCATACTTTTGGTATCGGCGATATGGTTGTTTTCCCGTTTATTGTCTGCCACATCTAACATTGCCTTTATAGTCGTTGTTCCGTCAGGAGCTTTTGTGTAATCAATCACATGATAGTCACTATCATATATAGGCTTTCCTGGAATTTCCGCTCCGTTTGTATTTATACTTACAATGGGAAGATGTGTACACAGGGTATCCTCTGTATGTTCATAACAAGGTTGTTTTTCTTCTGCCATGACATGTTCTATATATCGTTTGCCGTTATCCTCCGGCATAATACTGCTTATAAATATTATCGCAATCAGCGTAAGGGCCAATGTTGATAATCCTATTAACTTGTACTTCAAGCCCTTCCGCCTCCTTTTTTATCAGTTTGAAATTTCGTCATTCTGCATTACAGTATTTACATACTCAATATTGCCGATTTTATAAATCTCATCACAGATTCCTATGTTGTTCTTTCTTTCTGCCTGTGTTAGCAGTTTTGCTGTGATTTCGTAGATAAATTCAATGGATTCTTCGGTTGAGTTTTTAACACGAAGCACTGCCTTTGCCCCAAAGAACTTGAATATAACTGCCTGAATTTGCGCTTCCTTTGTTCTTGCGCCACGTATAATCACAAGCATACGATTGTTATTCTTAATTGCTCCAAAGATAAGAAGCAATATGAATACAAACCCGCTTCCGATACCTGCAACAACGAAGTCACCAACACCACAGCAAATACCCACAATAATTGTCCAGAATATGTAAACAGTATCTCTGGAATCCTTAATCGCTGTTCTGAATCGAACTATAGATAGTGCACCCACCATACCAAGAGAAAGTGCCACATTGTTTCCAATAACTGTCATAACCATTGAAGTAAGTACTGTGAGCACAACCAAGGAAACATTAAACTTTTTACTGTAAATTGTACCCCTATGTGAAATCATGTAGGATATAAAAATCAAAAATCCTAATATTCCGGCAGCTAAAATATTTGCTGCAATTTGCTCCCATGTAAGAGTTGATTGGTCCTTAATAAGATTGAAAATTTGGCTTCTCATTGTAAAATTCTCCTTTTAATTAAATTTCTGAATAACTTTGCTGGCGAGCCAGAGCATATTTACTTACCGATAGCTCGCTTTTGTTTATGCTGTTTATGAATTGCCTGATATAGTCAAGCAAAAAACCATTGAACTTAACTTCCAATACAACATTGAATTTGTCAAGCACGGGATACATTATCAGATTTTCTGAAAATAAATCAAAGTTGCTTTCCGTTGCCACAATGTTGTTATCAAAGGTGATTCGTATCTTATTTTCCTTTGCAATATATGCTTTTCTATTATATTGCACAATGGTTTTTGGTCTGTAGCATTTATATTGCATAAGCCCGTAACACTCTCTTGCAAAATCTTCCTTATATTTTAAAAGCACATCATATCTGCCCTTTATCAGTTCCTGGGCGTCTTCTTTTGTCATTCGAAGGGAACGCTTTTTCTGTGATGCACCCTGTTTTTGCTTCATTTCAAGCATAGCAAAATTGTGCTTTGGGTCATAAATCCGAAGTCGTATCTTCCGCCTTGTTTCTGTGCCTTCAAGTTTTTCAAAAAAATCGTCATCATAGACAGTATCAAAATACAAGGACCTTATAATGTATCCATCAATCCCATTATGTTCATCCTGTATCAAAAGACCGTCTAAGTAGTGCGATTTGTTACGGAATTCTTCAAGGCTTATTAAAAACTTCTTTTCCTCTCGTGTTACTACGTTCATAATTTTCTCCTATAAACAAAAAGCTGCAACAATAGAAAGTCTTAAAAGACCTTTATTCTTGCAGCTGGACTGGCATAGTTTAAAAACCTTAGCCTCTTTGCTTTGCGTCATCGGCTTTCGCCGATTTTGCTAAATATTTACTTTTTTATTATTTTATCACAATATTTTCCTTTTGTCAAACAAAAACTAATCCTTGGCAAACACCCAAAGTGTCTCCTCAGGTACTTCGTTTTTGTCTTCCAATCTATACACGCTAAGGATTACTTTTTCACCATTAACCTTCTTGTATGTAATAGACGGTGTTTTTCCCTCTGCCATTTGTCTTCTTATTGCGTCATAATTTAAGAAACTACTAACAGCTCTGTGAAAATCAGGGTGCACCATTTCTGCAATGTATTTAGCCAAAAGCCTTGAGAAGTTTTCCTCATGCTCATTATATCCAAGATAAGACGGCATAAGAATACGATGTGCTCTGTTTGATTCTAAAGATACTCTGTAAATACCATTATAGTGCTCTTTTAAAACAGATATCATTGTATCAATTTCTCTGATTCCTGTTTTAATCTGTGTGTATCCCTTTTCTTCATCTTTGGATATTATCTTCTGTTCTTTATTCTGATAATATTGTGCTTTTGAGTCATACATTCTCTTTTCAGCTTCTTGTACCATTTCTTCACAGTTAACATTCTGTTTTCTGTATGACATACCGACAGCAACATGGTAATTCATCTGTTTTAGTTGCTCTATAAAAGCATCGATATTCTTTTTAACTTGCTCTTGATCTATATTTTTAGTGAATACCAGGAACTCGTCCCCACCCATACGATAGATGCTATGTCCGAAGAAAATTTCCTTCAACGTGTTAGCGATATAAATGAGCATTTCATCACCTGCAGCGTGTCCATACTTATTGTTACGAAGATGAAGCTCGTTAACATCGATATATATGCAAGCAAAATCTTCCGGCTTTTCCTCGTCAAGCACTATGATGTCTTTTTTGTACGACACACGATTCATAGCACCAGTTAAAGAGTCGGTTGTTGCCGCAATTTCAGTTCTGTTTAAATGTTTCTTATTATAGATAGCAATCGAGAAACAAACTGCGATATCTTCCAAAAGAATCCTTACAACATTTCCCTTTTTAGGATTGATAACACCCAAAATGCTAACATGATTGTTCTTTTCGGTAATAGTTGCAAAAGAAATTTCTCTAAACTTATGCTCCTTTAAAAAGGCATACAGCTTTGCGTTTGTCTTTGAAAGGTGCTTGTTTGGAATAATACGCATCATTCCAACCGTTGCTTTGTTTATATTATGAAAGCTCGCTGCATATTTGAAAAGTTCGCCAATAAAATATGTTCTTTCTTCGCCAGAAAGTCTTCTTTCTTTAAAGCTAGGTATAATATAGTTGTGGTCTTCACCATCAGTATCTACAAAAAATGCAGATCTTGATGAAGAGAATTCCTGTATGTTTTTTAATGATTCTGCTATATTTTTGTACTGCTGGTTAACTTCCAAAAGGAGCTTTCTTATGCCGGAAGCCCATGCAGTAGTTCTTGATCTCTTTTTTTCGTCATTTAGTATGAATAATAAATACACAGCTATGATTAATATCATTGCTCCGAAAGCCATAAATAAATTACCTGACATTTTATGAGTGTCCGCAAACACTTGGGATTCATAACGACCAAGCATAATGCCCCAGTTAAAGTCTTCTAAAGTAGAATAGTGAAGGAATAAATCTTCACCGGTAAATTTTGATTTAAATGATGAGAAACCTTTATCTGTTGTTACTAACTGTTCATATGTATATCCATCGTTATATTCTCGATCTTTTAATTGTGATATATCTCCCAGGCTTTTATTTACAGTATTTATAATAAACTTTCCGGTGTCTTTTTCATAAACAAAAAGTTGTGCATCAAGGTCTTTTGCAATTTGGTCATACTTTGTACTAATAGTTGCAGGATGTATAACACCATACAAAATACCAACAATTTTATCCTTCACCTTAATCGGAACGGCACTTCTTATAATTTCTTTGCCCTCTAGTGTCATGTCCTTGATTCTACCGCTTACATATTCCCCTTTACTGGCTTCATTTGAAAAGGAAATTTTCCCACTCAGGTCAAGCTTCCCTCTCCATGTAGAAAAGGTATTATCAGGATTTAAGATACCAATGTTAGAAAATAATCCTATAGGCTTAAATGATTTGAACATAAGATCATAGTCCTCACCATCGGCATAAAGTTTTGCGGCAAAGCTCGCCATTGTGATAAGATTTTCGCGGTCAGACTTTAGTTGCAAATTTAAATCATCCTTAATCTGCTTCGTCTGCATATGAAGCATTTCATACGCCTCATCTTCTGCTTTTTGATAAAAATTAGCAACCATGGCTAAAAAAACCGCACAAATTAAAAATGTAGCAATGAGTGTATATAAAATAATATTTTGTCTATGCTTTTTCTTTCCGTATGTTATTGCCATTTATCCGTTCTTCTTTCATAATATTGTTAATAATACATATTATTGCTCATTATACCACTATATTAAAAGATTTTCAAGTGTTTTAGCGGTTTTGTGCACTTTTTATTCCCGATCCTTTTTTAATCATACAAAAGGTAAAAATATAATATGTGAAAACGCAGGGAAATTCCCCTGCGTTTTTCTTTACCACTTTCTAATTCCTGCTCCTTTTATCGGCTTGCACTTTAATTTTACTTGTAGCTTATCAAGTGATTCACCGAAATTGTAATTTAAGGAGGCTAGCATAAATCCATCTATAGTGTACCGTTCACATCCATATGCATCCAAATGGCTGTTTCTCCAATTATTTCCCTATCAAACGACACAGTTCTCATATTTGAAAAATCAGGAAGTCTACATCATAGCCACCTGCAATGTGTTGTCTTATTGCGATAACATCCTTAACATCTATTATGGCATCATCATTAACATCTGATACATTTTCATTTATTGTAACATCGTAACCGCCTGCAATGTGTTGCCTTATTGCAATAACATCCTTAACATCTATTGTGGCGTTGCCATCAGCATCGCCAGGAGTGTAATCCGGGGTTGTTTCTTTTTCAGCACCTGTTATAACAAATGGACTGAATGTATTGGATGTAAAGGTTACTGAGCTGTTTTCACCATTAATCGCAACTTCAAATTCTTCAACAGCCTCAGCAGTTCCATCGCCATCAATGTGATATAGCGCAGCATCGCCATCAAAAAGTGCCTGTGCATTTTCTTCACTTACAGGGATGGTAACAGTCAATTCTTCATCGCTGCCGCCCCACTGATTAAGTATATATGGATTACCACTATACTCGTCATAGATATCTACATTATAAACACTTTTCACTTCGTAGTCGGCAATTTCCTGAGTTATATGTTCAACATAAGCAGTATCTGCTGCCGTTGTCATATCAA
>JAZNWI010000205.1:0-21723 GCA_045593305.1 Clostridia bacterium
GAGCTTATTTTCCCAATGATAATAAGGCGTGTCACATTTTTGGCGGAAAACGATATTGCGTCCTTAACCTTTGATTTTATCGGCAAAATTGCACTTTTATATATTGTTTTGCGAATTATTGACACCATGGCGAACTACTTCATGGCAAACACAGGCCATGTTATGGGAACACGAATGGAAACGGATATGCGACACGACCTTTTTGAGCATTTGCAAACCCTTTCATATTCCTATTATACCGACACAAAAGTGGGTCAGATTATGGCGAGAATCACCAGCGACCTTTTTGACATAACAGAGTTTGCACATCACTGTCCTGAAGAATTTTTCATAACAGGTCTTAAGGTTTTGGTGTCCTTTATAATTCTTATAAACATCAACATACCGCTGACGCTGATTATCTTCCTGATTCTGCCTGTAATGCTTGTTTGTAGCTTGAGATTCCGCAAAAAGATGCGCCTTGCTTTTTCTGAATCACGAAAACAGGTGGGCGAGATAAACGCACAGGTTGAAGACAGCCTTTTGGGAATCCGCGTGGTGAAATCCTTTGCCAATGAAAGTATAGAACAGGAAAAGTTTGATAAGGGCAACTTTAAGTTCTTTGATATAAAGAAATATGCCTATAAATATATGGCAGGCTTCCACACCACCACAAGATTTTTTGACGGGGTTATGCACCTTGCAGTTGTGGTTGTGGGCGCAATTTTCATCATAACGGGTAAAATTGATGCATCCGATTTAGTGGCATACCTTTTGTATGTAACAACCCTGATTGCATCAATCCGCACACTTATGCAGTTTACTGAACAGTTTCAGCGGGGAATGACAGGTATTGAGCGATTTTTGGAGATTATGGACGCAGACAGCGAAATCGTGGAAAAGGCTGACGCAAAAGAGTTCAAAACGGGTGATATTGTTTTTGAAAATGTCACATTCCATTACGATGACGAGGATAAAAATGTTATCACCAACCTGAATATGACAATAAAAACCGGTGACAGCGTGGCACTTGTTGGGCCATCAGGTGGCGGAAAGACTACTCTTTGTAACCTGATTCCAAGATTTTATGATGTATCTTCGGGAAGAATCACCATTGACGGCGTGGATATTGCCGATATGTCGATAAAATCACTAAGGTCAAATATCGGCGTTGTTCAACAGGATGTGTATTTGTTCTCGGGAACAATCCGTGAAAATATTGCCTACGGAAAGCCTGGGGCAACCTTTGAAGAAGTAGTTGCTGCTGCAAAAGATGCGGGAGCAGATGAGTTTATAAGAAACTTGCCTGATGGATACGATAGCTATGTTTGTGAGCGTGGAATCAAGCTTTCAGGTGGACAAAAACAGAGAATTTCAATTGCACGAGTGTTCCTTAAGAATCCGCCGATTCTGATTCTTGACGAAGCAACATCGTCCCTTGATAATGAAAGCGAAAAGGTGGTACAAAAGTCACTGGAAAGATTGGCAAAAGGCAGAACTGTGTTCACTATTGCCCATAGACTAACTACAATCAAAAATGCCGATACAATTTTGGTGCTTACCAAAAATGGCATAGAGGAACAGGGAACCCACGAAGAGTTACTTCAAAAAGACGGAATATACGCTTATCTTTACAAGATGTAAAAAGAGTGCCTTGGCACTCTTTTTTATTTGACAGAACATGATGAGACTGACTTTTTGCATAAAAAACGGAATAAGCAATACTTGTTCTGGAAATCAGCGAGAGCATCGAAAAAAGGTGGTAGCGACAGCGAACCGTAGTGAGTGCGTTTACAAACGAACAGGGGAGCCGAGCGTGGCTTTTTTCGACAAAGGAGGAACAGTAAAACGAGTGACTGATTTTTTTGCATAAAAAAATCGGAACAAGCGATACTTGTTCCGACGTGGTGCCCAAGGCCGGGGTCGAACCGGCACGGGAGATAAGTCCCACAGGATTTTAAGTCCTGGGCGTCTGCCAATTCCGCCACTTGGGCATTCACAACAAAAGTGATTATACTACAATTCTTGGGGTATGTCAAGAATTTTTGGAAAAAATATATTAAATATAGAAATTTCTTTTTAGAAAATTTTAGAAAAAGTATAGTATTTTTATAGTATTTGTGATATACTGTAAGATAAGGTGTAAAATAAGGAATAATATGTGCTTTTGGTACATGCAAATAAATTTTTTGAGGTGAAATGATGGGATTATTTGACAAACTGTTCGGTTCATACTCCGAAAGAGAACTAAAAAGGGTAAAGCCGATTGCAGATAAGGTTATGGCACTAGAGCCTGAGATGGAAAAGCTAACAGATGCCGAGCTTCGAGCTAAAACTACAGAATTTAAGGAAAGAATCGCTGGTGGCGAGGATATGGACTCTATTCTTCCTGAAGCTTATGCTGTTATGCGTGAAGCATCATGGCGTGTTCTTGGAATGAAGCATTTCTATGTTCAGGTTATCGGTGGAATCATTCTTCATCAGGGCAGAATAGCAGAAATGAAAACAGGTGAAGGTAAAACTTTGGTTTCAACACTTCCTGCGTACCTTAACGCTTTATCAGGAAAGGGTGTTCATATCGTAACCGTTAACGATTACCTTGCTAAACGAGACTCTGAATGGATGGGTAAGGTTTATAGATTCCTTGGTCTTTCAGTGGGTCTTATTATTCACGACCTTGACAATCACGAGAGAAGAGAGGCATACGCTGCTGACATCACTTACGGTACAAACAACGAAATGGGCTTTGACTATCTTCGTGATAACATGGTTACTTACAAGGAAGAGCAGGTGCAAAGAGGTCACAACTACGCTATCGTGGACGAAGTTGACTCCATCTTGATTGACGAAGCAAGAACACCGCTTATTATTTCCGGTATGGGCGATGCTGCAAACGACCTTTATATTAAAGCGGACAAGTTCGCAAAGGGCCTTTCCAAAAAGGTTGTAACAGAAGAAGACTCAAAGGTTTTATCTGATAACGAAGACTGCGACTATATCGTAGACGAAAAGGCAAAGAGTGCAACTCTGACAGGCAGAGGTATCGCTAAAGCCGAGCAATACTTTGGTATTGAAAACCTTGCTGACCCTGACAATATGAAGATTCAGCACCATGTCAATCAGGCACTTCACGCAAACGGCGTTATGCACCGTGACCAGCAGTATGTTGTGCAAAATGGCGAGGTTATGATTGTTGACGAATTCACAGGCCGTATTATGCCGGGCAGAAGATATTCAGACGGTCTTCATCAGGCAATCGAGGCAAAAGAGGGAGTTAAGGTTGAAAACGAGTCAAAGACTCTTGCAACCATCACTTTCCAGAATTATTTCCGTATGTATAAAAAGCTTTCCGGTATGACAGGTACAGCTCTTACCGAGGAAGAAGAATTCCAGCAGACATACAAGCTTGACTGCGTGGAAGTTCCGACAAATAAGCCAATCGCAAGAATTGACGAGCATGACAGCGTGTATCGTACAGAACGCGGAAAGTATATGGCGGTAATCCGCAAGATTAAGGAATGTAACGAAAAAGGTCAGCCTGTTTTGGTTGGTACTGTAAATGTTGATAAGTCAGAAACACTTTCCGCACTTTTAAAGCGTGAGGGAATTAAGCACGAAGTTTTGAATGCGAAATACCACGCAAAGGAAGCGGAAATCGTAGCTCAGGCAGGTAAAAAGGGTGCAGTTACAATTGCAACCAACATGGCGGGCCGTGGTACTGACATTATCCTTGGCGGTAATGCCGAGTATATGGCGAAAAATGAGCTAAGAAAGCGTCTTATTGCTAAAAAGGCGGAAGACGAGGACATGACTGACGATAAAATCGAAATGCTTATGGCAGAAGCTACAGGTTTTGCGGAAACCAACGATGAAGAAATCGCTGAAGCAAGACGCATTTTCCGTGAGCTTAACGAAAAATATAAGCTAGACCTTAAAGACGAGGCAGAAGAGGTTAAAAAAGCAGGCGGACTATTTATTATCGGTACAGAACGACATGAATCACGCCGAATTGATAACCAGCTTCGCGGTCGTGCAGGCCGTCAGGGTGACCCTGGTAGTTCAAAGTTCTATTTGTCATTGGAAGATGACCTTATGCGAATTTTTGGCTCAGATAGAGTTAAGGCTATGGTTGAAACATTAGGTGTTGCAGAAGATGAGCCGATTGAAGCAGGAATCTTGAATAAGTCAATTGAAAATGCTCAGAAGAACCTTGAAGCAAGACACTTTGACTCTCGTCGTCATGTGCTTTCTTATGACGAGGTAATGAACGAGCAGAGAAAGATTATATATAAGCAGAGACAAATGGTTTTGGATGGCGAGGATATTTCCGCAACTATTCAGAATATGATTGAATCTATCATTGACTCTGCTATGGATGACTATATTGGTATCACCGATATTCCTGAAGAATGGAACCTTTCAGCCCTTTCAGAATTTGCAAACCAGTACTTGTTTGCAAGAGGCGAATTTGAGGTTAAAAAGGAAGAGTTTGAGGATATTACAAAAGAGGAAATCAAGGAACGCCTTTTGAATATTGCAAAGGACAGATATCAAGAGTCTGCTGATGCATTTGGCGAGCATATCCGTGAAGTTGAGCGTGTTATGATGCTTCGTGTGGTTGATACCCTTTGGATGGACCATTTGGATGAAATGGAGCATGTAAAACGCGAAATCGGACTTCGCGCATACGGTCAGCATGACCCTGTTGTTGAGTACAGAAATGTTGGTAGTGACCTGTATGACGGTATGCTTGAATCTATAAAGCGTGATACAGTACGCTATGTGCTTACAGCTCGTCCAAGACCACAGGTGGAAATAAAGCGTGTTCAGGTGGCAAAACCTCTTGACACAGGAAGCGACGGAACACTTGCAAAAAAACCTGCAACAGCAAAGAAAGAGCCGGGCAGAAACGACCCATGTCCATGCGGTTCCGGTAAGAAATATAAGCACTGCTGCGGAAGATAATAGTCGCATTCTAAAGGAAAGGGCAAAAATATGTTAGAATATGAACAGTATAGACTGGAGCTTCAGGGTCTTGAAAAGAACATTGAAGACCTTGAGTTCTCACTTGATATTAAAGGAACAAAAGAAAAAATAGCCGAGCTTGAAGAGGCGGCAACTGCACAGGACTTCTGGGATGATATGGAAAATTCCCAGAAAGTTCTTCAGAAAACAAAGCAGTTTAAGGACAAGGTTGCGGCTTATGAGGGATTAAAAACCGCATGGGAAGATGCACTTGTTTTAATTGACCTTGCAAACGAGGAAAATGACGAGTCAATGCTTGACGAAATAACAAAGACAGTTGAAGAAGTTAAGGCGAGAATTGAGAAAATGACTCTTGAAACTCTTTTGTCGGGTAACTATGACAAGTGTAACGCCATTATGACAGTACACGCGGGTGCAGGCGGAACAGAGGCACAGGACTGGGCAGAAATGCTTCTTCGTATGTATCAGATGTATGCGCAGAAGAACGGATATACTTTTGAGAGTATTGATGTTTTGCCGGGTGATGATGCGGGAATTAAGAGTGCAACAATTTCCATTAACGGTATCAATGCGTATGGCTACTTAAAGGCAGAAAAGGGAGTTCACCGTTTGGTCAGAATCTCACCTTTTGATGCATCAGGACGCCGTCACACATCTTTTGCGTCTATTGAAGTCACACCTGAAATTGACGACGAAATTGAAATAAATATAAGACCTGAGGATATTAAGGTAGATACATACCGAGCATCAGGAGCCGGCGGTCAGCACATCAATAAGACCGACTCTGCGGTAAGAATCACTCACATCCCGACAGGTATCGTTACTGCTTGCCAGACTCAGCGTTCACAGCATCAGAATAAGGATTATGCCATGAAGATGCTTAAGTCAAAGCTTGCAGAAATTGCAGAACAACAACAGAAAGAAAAGATTGAGGACATCAAGGGCGTACAAAAGGAAATTGCATGGGGAAGCCAGATTCGTTCTTATGTGTTCCATCCGTATAACCTTGTAAAAGACCACAGAACAGGCTTTGAAATGGGCAATATCGGAGCAGTAATGGACGGAGATTTGGAAGGCTTTATAAATGCTTACTTAAAAGCGGCAAGCCTTGGTAAGCTTGAAAACAACTAAAAAATAGCAGATGAATTTCATCTGCTATTTTTTTGTTTTAAATCAACACCCACAACCGCAGTCGTTGCCATCTTCAAATTCGCATCTCTCCGGTGGGAAAAATTCATCAACCGGGAAAGAAATTCTGTCGAATAAATCACATGGATTATCGTCAGTTGCACCGATGCATTCTTTCTGTGGAACACAGAAATCGTATGCAGGGATTAGTAGCATTACGCGTCTTTCTAATCTTATGATTGAGAAGATACCGATAGAAACAAACACGCGTTTTTGCTCTCCGCCAAGAATCAGTGAATCATCAAATACACGGCTTACAGAATCAGGAATACTTGCTAAATCAAAATCGTCATCGCAGCAGCAGTTCTTGTCGTTTACATCAACCACTTTTGCACCAAGTGCGATAGGGTCAACAACTTCAACTACGGCATTTGGCATATTTGTTTTCTTCCACATCTGTGGGTCAAATGCGTCCTGTTTATACTTTGATGCAAAGACTTTTGCGTTACCCTCTGAACCAAAGAGAATAACCTTTTTGTCAAAGGTTGCAAGACCTTCAACCTCTGTCGGTCTGCCAAGACCTGTAAACACTGCAAGGGTAATCTTGAAGAAATACTTCAGGTCAACGGAATAGAATCCACGGTTAAAAGGCACAGCCTCAATATCGGAATATACCCATATAATTTCTGCCTTGGTACATTTTACATTTATCGCTCTGTCAATCACATCCTGACCGCAGGCTGTTAAGTAAACCCTGATATTTTCAAGGCAATCCTTGTCTCTACAGCTATCGTAGACCTTATCGGTGTGTATGCACACAGCTTCTTTAAAGCCGCAATCAGGTGCACAATTTTTTTCGCCCATAAAAATCTTCCTTTCTTATAATAAAACGGGAGTTTCCCCTGTTAACAGAATATGCGAAAAAATAAGTAGTGTTCCTTTATATTTCAGCCTTCTTAAAAAGTTCAAAAAAAGGGACTTGTTATTACGGTTTTTTGTTGACCTTATACGCACTTTTGTGGTATAATTATTGTAACTGTAATGAACTAGTTTAAGAGGTGATTTTATGATAAGAAAATCTTTAATTTCTTTGATACATGTAGCGGCTTCCATTCAAAGATGGAATGACCATATAAGACCGTGGAACGGTTTTTCCGAGCTTGACAAGCAGGCTCATAAAATGGTATATGCTTATGTTCTTGCAAAATGCGAGGGTGAGGGGAATTATGACCCGCTAAAGCTTTTAGAGGGCGGAATTTTTGAGTTCTTGCAGAGAATAATTCTTACCGATATAAAGCCGCCGGTTTATCACCTTTTAATGAAAGAAAAAGGCGAGCAACTAAACAAGTGGGTTTTAGAGCAGCTTGCAGGACAGCTTGAAGGCTTAAAAGGTAACTTTTATGCTAAAATGAGCAGATACTTTTTAGAATCTGACTATGCTAAAAAGGAGAAGGAAATATTAAAGGCTGCCCACTACTATGCAACAAAGTGGGAGTTTGATGTAATATATCCGCAAAACACCCACACTTATGATATTGAACAGGTAAAAACCGAAGTGGAAAAGGGACTTGCAAGATGCAATACCTTTGAGGGCTTTTCAAAGTTTGCAACCGACCCTGACCTAAACAAGTTCATGTCACTTATGGGAAAACTCCGCTATCAGCAAAGATGGTCAAGAGCAGTAAGGACACCTAACACATCGGTTATGGGACACACACTTCTGGTTGCAATTATGTCATACTTTGCATCTTTGGAATGTGAGGCTTGTGAGGCAAGACTTATAAACAATTTCTTTGGGGGACTTTTCCATGACATCCCTGAAGTTCTAACCCGTGACATTGTGTCACCTGTAAAGAATTCGGTTAAAGGACTTGATGATATTATCAAGAACATTGAAGATGAGCAGATGGCAAGAATCATTTTCCCGATGGTAACTGACGAAATAAGAAAAGACCTGGAATTCTATACTCAGGATGAATTCACATCAAAGGTAACAATTGGCGGAAAGCTTATAAAGGTTACATCTGATGAGATAAACGAAAAATATAACAGTGACGAATTCTATCCGGTTGATGGTGAGATTATAAGAGGTTGCGACCATTTGTCTGCATACCTTGAGGCGTATTTGTCAATAAAGTACGGCATAAAATCAGAGCAGATGCAGGAGGGATATCACAACCTGTTCCAGCAATATGAAAACCGGGAAATCGGTTCGGTTGATTTTGGACAGTTGTTTGATTATTTCAGAATATGATAAAAGAAAAGAAAGAGCTTTCAAAAGCTGAAACAAAGGAAAAGGCTCTACGGCTTTTAGAATTTCGTTCTCACTCTGAAAAGGAGCTTTGGGATAAGCTTAAAAGAGCCGGAGCGAAAGAGGAAGATTTGCCGGAAATTTTTGAATTTTTACGAGAATATTCTTTTGTCAATGATAGAGAGTTTGCAAAAAAGCTTGCAAGAGATTTACAGAACCTTAACAAGTACGGCAAAAGAAGAATACGGGAAGAACTTAAATTCCGTGGCATTTCAGGCGAAGACCTTGAAAGTGCCATGCTTGAGCTTGAAGATAATGAAGAAGACCGGCTTTTGCCGCTTATGGAGCGGAAGCTTGGGGGTAATTTTGATAAAAAGAATATAGACCGTGCTATCCGGTACTTTGCCTATCGTGGCTACGGTTTTGACGATATAAAGTACGCCATTCAAAAAATAAAAGGCGAAGCTTTGGAAGACTAGAAAGGACTAGGGAAAATGAGAATTGGAATGGTGTCTTTGGGATGTCCGAAAAATCAGACCGATGCAGAAATTATGCTTGGCATTTTGCAGGAAAAAGGTCACATCATCGTAAATGACCCGCAGGATGCAGAGGTTATAATTGTAAATACCTGCGGATTTATTGACCCTGCAAAACAGGAATCTATTGATGCCTGTTTGGAAATGGCGGAATATAAGGAAAACGGATGTTGTAAGCTCCTTATTATGACAGGCTGTTTATCGGAGCGGTATCATGACAGCATAAAGGAAGAGCTTCCTGAGGTGGATGCATGTATCGGTGCCGGTGATTTTTATAAAATTGCAAAAGTGATTGAAGATGCCGAAAAGGGTGAGTATGTTTGCCTTTGGGGAAATCAGAATGATGAGATTCCGGAGGATCTTCCGAGAATTCTTGCAACGGAAAAGCATGTGGCATACCTTAAAATTGCCGACGGCTGTGACAACAACTGTACCTACTGTGCAATTCCGAAAATCAGAGGACATTTCAGAAGTCGCAAAATGGAAGATATATTGGCTGAGGCAACGGCATTGGTGAAAAACGGAGCAAGGGAGCTTATTGTAATAGCTCAGGATACTACACGCTATGGCAAGGACATTTACGGCGAGTATGCACTTGATAAGCTTCTTACAGAGCTATGTAAAATTGAGGAACTTCACTGGATTCGTGTGCACTATCTGTATGCTGAAGCAATAACCGATTCACTTATTTCGGTAATGGCGGAAAATGAAAAAATTTGTCACTACTTTGATATGCCGATTCAGCATATAAATAATGATATACTAAGAAGAATGGCAAGGCGAACAAACAGAGCGGAGATTGAAGAAAAAATTCGAAAAATCCGCGAAGCTATGCCGGACGCAATTTTCAGAACATCTATTATTGCTGGTTTCCCCGGAGAAACAGAAGAACAATTTACAGAATTGTATGAGTTTCTAAAGGAAATAAAGCTTGACAGAGTTGGCGTTTTTGCATACTCACAAGAGGAGGACACTCCGGCGGCAGATTTTGATGGGCAACTTGATGAAGAAGTGAAAGAAAAACGCCGTGACATTCTTATGGGGCTTCAACAGGAGATTTCTCTTGAAAAAAACAGAGAAAAAATCGGCAAGGTAATTGAAGTTTTAGCAGAAGGCTATGATGAGGACAACTTTATGTATTATGGCCGTAGCCGTGGCGACAGCATAGGTGTTGACTCAACTGTGTATTTTGCCGCAGAGGATGAGGTTGAAATCGGAAGCTTTGTAAAGGTAGAAATCCTTGATGCAGACGAATATGACTTAACAGGAAAGGAAGTTTAATATGAACACACCAAACAAACTAACTGTTTTGAGAATGATATTAGTACCATTTTTTATGGCATTTATGATGATTGATGTAACAAACATAGCATTTGTCATTATCGGTCTTATCTTGTTTATTATAGCATCAATAACTGATGCTGTGGACGGACATTTGGCAAGAAAGCATAATCTTATTACCAACTTTGGTAAGTTTATGGACCCGCTTGCTGATAAGATGCTTACAACTGCGGCATTTTTAGTGCTAATGCATCATGGCAGAGCGTCTGCTGTTGCTGTTATGCTTATCCTGACTCGTGAATTTATTGTATCAGGCATCAGGTTGGTTGCAGCAGGTGGAGGTAAGGTTATTGCAGCATCCTGGTGGGGAAAGATGAAAACAATTTTCCAGATGGTAGCAATTATAGTGGCAATACTTCTGTTCCTGCCAATTTTTCCTGAAGCTGCATCATCATTTATAACCAATGTTCTTGTCTGGTTATCTGCCATCATAACAGTTGTTTCGGGATATGACTATGTGGCAAAAAATATAAATTTAATTAAGGAAGCAAAGTAATGAAGAGAATTGTCAGCAGAGTAAGAAAAGCTGTTGAAGACTATGACATGATAGCTGACGGCGACAAAATCGGCGTTGGTGTTTCGGGCGGAAAGGACAGTCTTGTGCTTTTGGGGGCGCTTTCTATGCTTTCAAGGTACTACCCGAAAAAGTTTACCGTTGTGGGACTCACTCTTGATATGGGTTATAAGGCGGACTGGTCAGGAATACAAAAATACTGTGATGAGCTTGGTGTTGAGTATGTAGTAAAGCCTACAAACATAGCAGAAGTTATCTTTGACTACCGAAAGGAAGAAAACCCATGCTCGCTATGTGCAAAAATGCGCCGTGGGGCGTTAAATGATTTAGCACTTGAAATGGGATGCCAGAGGGTTGCCCTGGGGCATCATAATGATGATGTTTTAGAAACATTCCTTTTGAGCTTATTGTACGAGGGAAGAATAAACTGCTTCTCTCCTGTTACATATCTTGACAGAACGGATTTATATTCAATAAGACCACTTATTTATACCCGTGAAGCAGACATAAAAAGCGTAGCAAAAAGGCTTGAGCTTCCGGTTACAAAAAGTTTGTGTCCTGCAGATGGGAACACAAAAAGGGAAGAGATAAAAAACATATTAAAAGACCTTGATAAATCGGTAAACAGCGGTCTTAAAAAGCGACTTTTCACAGCCATTGGGACAAGCGGTATTGATGGCTGGGAAAAGGAAAAAGCATCTACAAAAAGAAAAAATGACGATTAAGAGGTGACGAAATGCTTGCAAAGGCATATTCTGTGGGACTTTTAGGAATAGACGGATTTTCGGTATGCGTTGAGGCGGATATTACAGGTGGACTGCCGGGGTTTGAAATAGTAGGACTTCCGGATGCAGCCGTAAAGGAATCAAAAGAGCGAATCCGCTCAGGTATTAAAAATTCCGGCTATGTATTCCCGTCAAAAAAACTGATTATAAACTTAGCACCGGCAAACCTTAGAAAAGAAGGACCGGGTTATGACCTGCCGATTGCGGTTTCTATAATGGCAGCAACAGGTCAAATTGCTATGCCGAAAGATGATACAGTATTTATCGGCGAACTTTCCCTGGACGGAAGTGTAAACCATGTGACAGGTGTTTTGCCTATGGTAATCGCAGGGTACAATAAAGGATTCAAAAACTTTTTTGTGCCAAAAGCTAACGCAAAAGAGGCATCTGTTATTGATGGGGTTAATATCTATCCTGTTTCAAATCTTGGGGAACTATTCCGTCACTTAAAAGGCGAAGATGAGATTGAATCATTTAAGGTTTCAGAAGAAGAGCTATTTTCAAAAGGCACAGACACCTTGCTTGACTTTTGTGATGTAAAGGGTCAGGAAAGTGCAAAGCGTGCCTTAGAGGTTGCGGCTGCGGGAAACCATAATGTACTTTTAATTGGCTCACCCGGTACCGGAAAAACCATGCTTGCTCAAAGAATGCCGTCAATACTTCCGGACCTTTCCTTTGAAGAGGCACTTGAAGTTTCAAAAATACATTCAATAGCAGGAGTTCTTCCTGTGGGAACACCTTTAATAGGTCACAGACCGTTCAGAAATCCACATCATACAATTTCAGCAGCAGGTCTTTCAGGTGGTGGAACTGTTCCAAGACCGGGAGAACTTTCCCTTGCACATAACGGTGTATTGTTTCTGGACGAGCTTCCTGAATTCAAGCGTGAAGTGCTTGAGGTTATGCGTCAGCCGCTTGAAGACGGAAAGGTTACCATTTCAAGAGTAAATGCAACCCTTACATATCCTTGTAATATGATGCTTATTGCAAGTATGAACCCTTGCAAGTGCGGATACTTCGGGGATGCAAACAGGGAATGTACTTGCACTCCGGCACAGATAAACCAGTATCACTCAAGAATTTCAGGACCGCTTCTTGACCGAATAGATATACAGGTAGAAGTGGCAAATGTGAACTATAAAGACTTAAGCAGTAACGAAAAAGGCGAAACTTCACAGGAAATAAAGATGCGTGTGAACCGCGCAAGGCAACTTCAACGGGAAAGATACAAGGAGTTTGGAATATACGCAAACTCACAGCTTACGGCAGGAATGCTCTCTGAATTCTGCAGACTTGGCGAAGCTGAGAACAATATTTTAAAGATGGCTTTTGATAAGCTTGGTCTTTCTGCAAGAGCGCACTCAAGAATCTTAAAGGTTGCAAGAACAATTGCGGATCTTGGGGGCGAAAAAGACATATCATCAGCCCATATCGCAGAGGCTATTCAGTATCGGAATTTGGATCGGAAATTTTTTGGATAATTTAGAAAAAATATGTCGAAAAAGTCTTTAAAAATTCAATCAACTATGATACAATAATAAATAGGATATATTTGATATTTTGTTCCCCCGAATAACCAAAAAGGGACACAAAAAACTCTTTACAAATCAGGGCATATATTTTATAATAAAAACGAAAACAAAAAAAACCAAATAAAACAAAATTTATGGAGGCGTTGAAATGTACAAGTCAGATTTTGAAATAAGAAGAGAAATTTGCGAAATCGGCAGAAGAATTTATGCTGATGGTTTCGTTGCTGCAAATGACGGTAATATCTCAGTAAAGGTTGACGAAAACACATTCTTTACAACACCAACAGGTGTTTCAAAGGGATATATGACACCGGACATGATTTGTAAGGTTGACGGACAGGGAAACCTGAAAGAAACAAATAAGTGGAAGCCGTCATCAGAATTTAAGATGCACTTAAAAGTATATCAGGAAAGACCGGATGTAAACGCAGTTGTTCATGCGCACCCACCAATTGCAACTTCATTTGCTATTGCAGGAATTGCTCTTGACAAGTTAATTATGCCGGAAGCTATCATTTTCTTGGGTGCTGTTCCAATTGCACAGTACGGAACACCATCAACAATGGAAATCCCTGAATCACTTCAGCCATACATACAGGATTATGATGCAATTCTTTTGGCAAACCACGGCGCACTTTCATTTGGATGCGACTTAAATACTGCATTCTTCAGAATGGAATCAACAGAATTCTACGCAAAGCTTCTTTACTACAGCACAATGCTTGGCGGTGCAAAGGAAATTCCTTGCGGTGAAGTTAAAAAGCTTATTGACCTTCGTAAAACATTTAATGTACCGGGAAGACACCCAATGGAAAAGCTTTGCCCGGGATGTTATGAAGACGGAAGCTGTGATTTATCACCAACAGAAGCAAACGAAAAGATTGGCGCAGAACCATCTGCCGCATATCACGGCTTTAAGCCTCTTGATTCACAGCTTAAGTATTATGAAGAGCACGGCGAAACATGCTCATCTCAGAAAAAGATTGATGACAAAAATGTTGACGCAATTGTTGCCGAGGTTACAAAGAGAATTCTGGAACAGTTCGGTAAATAATGGCAAGGCTTTACCAATAAGCATTGCTCTAAAAGAATAGATAGGAAAGGATTTTATCTATGCACATCAATGAAAATGAACTCTCTAGGCTTGTAAAGAATGTAATCCTTGAAATGACAGACGGCGGTGTAAGCGTACCGAAGCAGGCATCCGGCAGTTCAAAAAAGCAGATAGGCGTTTTTGATACTATGGAGGAGGCACTTGCTGAAGCAAACAAGGCATATACTCTTTTTAAGCACTATAACAAAGAACAGAGAGAAAAGATTATTGAAAAGATAAGAGAACTAACAAGGCTTGAAGCTGAAATTATGGCTGAAATGGCAGTTAGTGAAACAAAAATGGGTAATGTTTACCACAAGATTCTAAAGCATCACCTGGTTGCAGACAAGACACCGGGAACTGAAGATCTTGAGTGTAAAGCATTATCGGGTGACAGAGGTCTTACATTAGTAGAGATGGCACCATACGGAATCATCGGTGCAATTACTCCGTCAACAAACCCGACCTGTACAGTAATCTGTAACAGTATCGGAATGCTTGCAGGCGGTAATGCGGTTGTATTCAACCCACACCCTCACGCAAAGGTATGTTCAGCATACGCAGTTGACCTTGTAAACCGTGCGGTTCTTGCTGCAGGTGGTCCTGAAAACATCGTTACAACAGTTAAGAATCCTACAATGGAAACTTCAAATACAATGGTTAACCATCCGTCAATCAAGATGCTTGTTGCAACAGGCGGACCGGGCGTTGTAAAGATGCTACTTTCAAGCGGTAAAAAGGCAATCGGTGCAGGTGCAGGTAACCCGCCGGTAATTGTTGACGATACTGCAGATATTGAAAAAGCGGGTAAGGATATTATCGCAGGATGTACATTCGATAATAACCTACCTTGTATCGCAGAAAAAGAATGTTTCGTTTTGGACAGCGTTGCTGACCAGCTTATTGATTCAATGAGAAGAAACGGCGCATATCTACTAAAGAAAGACCAGATTAAGAAACTTGAAGATACAGTTCTGGTGGAGGTCCCAGGAAAGAATCCGGGAGATGCGCCAAAGAAAGTTATCAATAAGGACTGGGTTGGAAGAGATGCAAGAAAGATACTTGCTGCCATCGGCATTGATGTTGGAGATAACATTACCTGCATCATCTGTGAAACCGAATTCTCGCACAGCTTTGTTCAGGTAGAGCTTATGATGCCAATTCTTGCAATCGTAAGATGCCAGACTTTTGAACAGGCAGTTGATATGGCAGTTAAGGCAGAACACGGAAACAGACATACAGCGCATCTTCATTCTAAGAATGTTGATCACATGACAACTTATGCAAAAGCAATCTGTACTACAATTTTTGTAAAGAATGCTCCAAGCTATGCAGGTATTGGCTTCAACAGTGAGGGTCACACAACCTTTACTATTGCAGGACCAACAGGCGAGGGTATTACTTCCGCAAGAAGCTTTACGCGTCAGAGAAGATGTGTACTGGTAGACAGCTTGTCAATCATATAAGGAGGGATACCTATGCAGATAAATGAAAATGATATCGCAAGAATGGTACAGTCAGTTTTAAGTGAAATGACAGCAGAAAAAACTGAAGCTCCAAGACCACAACCACAGGTTCAGCCTCAGGCTTATGGTGAGCCAAAGAAGATTCCTACATACGCATCCTTTATGGGAAGCGCACCTGCAAAGCCACAGGCATCATGTGCAGCACCTTGCACTCCTGGTATGGCAAAGGTTGCAGTTTTAACTGCAAAGGAAAAGGTTGAAATCAAAGAATATCCAATCCCTGAAATCGGCGATGACGATATCTTGGTTAAGGTTGAAGGTTGCGGAATCTGCGGAACTGACGGCCATGAATATAAAAACGACCCATTTGGTCTTATCCCGGTAGTTTTAGGACACGAGGGTACAGGCGAAATCGTAAAGATGGGTAAGAATGTTAAAAAGGACAGCGCAGGAAAACCACTGGCACTTGGTGACAAGGTTGTTACCTGTATGATCTTTAAAGACAATCCTGATATTACAATGTATGACTTAAATAAACAGAATGTTGGCGGTGCTGATGTTTACGGACTTCTTCCGGATGATGACATTCACCTAAACGGCTGGTTCTCAGATTACATTGTGGTAAGAGGCGGCTCAACAGTATTTAATGTTAGTGACTTGGATCTTGATTCAAGAATCTTAATTGAGCCATGTGCAGTTTTAATCCACGCGGTTGAGCGTGCTAAAACTACAGGAATTTTAAAATTCAACTCCCGTGTTGTTGTACAGGGCTGCGGACCTATCGGTCTTATCTGTATTGCAGTTCTTCGTACAATGGGTATTGAAAATATAGTTGCAGTTGACGGAAATGCTCAAAGACTTGATTTTGCAAAGAGAATGGGAGCAGACCACACTGTTAACTTTACAGAGTTTAAGGGCATTGAAGCACTGGCTGACGGCGTTAAGGATGCATTCGGCGGATACCTTGCTGATTTTGCATTCCAGTGCACAGGTTCACCGGTTGCTCACGCAAACATTTATAAGTTTATAAGAGCCGGCGGCGGACTTTGTGAACTTGGATTCTTCATTAACGGCGGTGATGCAACAATCAACCCGCACTTTGACTTATGTGCAAAGGAAATCACACTTGTTGGTTCATGGGTATACACACTTCGTGATTATGCAACAACATTTGATTTCTTAAAGCGTGCAATCGCAATCGGCTTACCGATTAAAGAACTTATCACTCATAAGTATCCGCTTGACGATATTGCCGAAGCATTCAAGGCAAACATCGAACAAAGAGGTCTTAAGATTGCTTATGTTGATAAGGACCTTATATAAGCGAGGTAAACAGTTATGCCGGACGCAATTGGAATAGTTGAAATGTATGGATATGTGGCGGCTATGAAGGCAGCAGATGCAGCAGCAAAAGCAGCTGATGTAAAGATAATTGCTATCGATACAAACAGACCGAAAAACCCCAAAGACCCTGTACCGCTAATCGCAGTGGTAAAAATGCAAGGAACGGTTTCAGCGGTTACAGCAGCAGTTGAAGCGGCAGCTGATATGGCAAATCAGGTTACCGGACTTATCCAGAAGCATATAATAGCAAGACCAACTGAGGATACACAAAAAATGGCACTTCGCTCAAGTGTTGGAAGAGAAAAAGTTGGTCACATAAAAAATAACGCGTAAAAAATAATTTTTCAAAGTGCAAAGCACGGAAAGGATTTTAAAAATGGAAGCATTAGGAATGATTGAAACAAGAGGACTTACAGCATCAATTGAAGCAGCAGATGCTATGACAAAGGCAGCAAATGTAACACTAGTTGGAACAGAAAAAATCGGTTCAGGTCTTGTATCTGTTATCGTAAGAGGAGATGTTGGAGCAGTTAAGGCAGCTGTTGAAGCAGGTGCACAGGCTGCATCAAGACTTGGTGAGCTTGTTGCTCAGCATGTAATTCCTCGTCCAAACAGCGATGTTGAAAAAATTCTACCTACAATCTAAATCATACATAGGAAGGAACTTTAATCATGGAGTTTTCTCTTGGATTAGTTGAGGTCTCAGCTCTTGGCAACGCAATAATGATGCTGGACGAGATGCTCAAGGTTGCAGATGTTGAATTTATCGGCGTGGAGAGAAAATTAGGTGGAGCTTTGGTAACTGTGGTAGTTCGCGGAAGCGTATCAGCAGTTACAGCATCAGTTGAAGCAGGCAGACGCTTTGCAGAAAATGCAGGTGTTTTAAAGGCGGCAGAGGTTATTGCCCGTCCTCACCCTGAGATTTTAAAGTTTATAAACTTACCTCAGGAGGAAAAGAAAGAAGCACCAAAGCCGGAAGCAAAACCTGAAAAGACTGTAGCAGAAAAGAAACCTGCAGCAAAGCAGGCAGTAAAACCTGCTGAAGCAAAAGAAACAAAGACAAAGGCTACTGAAAAGCCGGCTGCAAAAAAAGCAGCACCAAAGGCAGCGCCGAAAACAACAAAAACGGCAACAAAAACTACGAAATCTAAAGCCAAAAAGGCTTAAGATATAAAAGTCCAAAAAGGACAGAAGCAAATAAGTTAAATAGAGCTATAAGCTCAGAAAGTAGAGGTAATTAAAATGGCAGTAGAAGCATTGGGAATGGTTGAAACAAGAGGTCTAGTAGCTGCAATTGAAGCTGCTGATGCTATGGTTAAGGCTGCAAACGTACAGCTTATCGGAACTGAAAGAATCGGTTCAGGTCTTGTAACTGTTATGGTTCGTGGCGATGTTGGCGCTGTTCAGGCTGCTACAGATGCAGGCGCTGCAGCTGGTTCAAAGCTTGGCGAATTAGTATCTGTACATGTAATCCCACGTCCACACGGCGATGTTGAAAAGATTTTGCCAGCTTTAAAGTAATTACATAAGTTACTTTAAAAACATTACACTTGCCAGTATATAAGGGCGGTCTATGGCCGCCCCTGGATTAGTGTTACCAAAATTTCAAAAAAAGTTAATCCTTATCTTAAAAAGGAGCAAAAAAATGTTAGACAATAATATGATTGATTTGATTACAAAAAGTGTAATTGACAATTTAAATAAAGAGGGCCTTGTAAAAAACACAGAAGCTGATATAAAAATTGGCGTTTCTGCAAGACATGTTCATTTATCAGAAGCTGATATTGAAACCTTGTTTGGAAAAGGTTACCAGCTTAAGATTAAAAAATACCTTATGGGTGATCAGTTTGCAGCAGAGGAATGTGTTACAATCGTAAGTCCGTCTCTTCGCTCAATCGAGGGTGTTAGAGTATTAGGCCCTGCAAGAAAAAGGTCCCAGGTTGAGATTTCAAGAACCGATACCTTTAAGTTAAAAATAAGTCCGCCGGTAAGACCGTCAGGAGAGCTTGACGGAAGCGCACCGATTGCAATTGTAGGACCAAAAGGGAGCGTATTCTTAAAAGAAGGCGCAATTATTGCAAATCGTCATATTCATTTTTCACCTGAAGATGCCGCAAAGTATGGCATAAAGGACAATGATTTAGTAGATGTCGAAATTGCAAGCCAGAAGCCTACGCGTTATTTTGATGTTCAGGTAAGAGTATCAAAGGATTTCGATACAGAAATGCATATTGACACTGACGATGCGAATGCAGCAGGAATTAAATCCGGAGAAATTGTTACTATTTTAAAGTAACAGGGTTTTCTGCATAGTGAATTTGAAAACAATTTAGTTTATATATTATTTTAAGTAGGAGATACGATATGATATTGGCCAAAGTTAAAGGAAGCATTGTTTCCACTGTAAAGAATGAAAAATTGGTAGGCTATAAGTTCATGATAGTAGAAACTATTGAAAACGGAAAGCTTACAGGAAATCATATGATTGCCGTTGACGGTGTCGGTGCCGGTATCGGTGAAGAAGTGCTGATTTCTACGGGTAGTGCTGCAAGACTTGCTCTTGACAGAACTGACTCACCTGTTGATGCAAGCATTGTAGGTATTGTTGATAAAAACCAGTAATTCAGGGGGAATGACAAGTGGAGTTTGAAAAACTTACCGAACTTGTTTTTAATGCCGGAATCGTTGGTGCCGGTGGTGCCGGATTCCCAACACATAAAAAGCTTGCAAAAGGTGTTAAGCAGATTGTGGTAAATGCCGCAGAATGTGAACCGTTGATGATGGTTGACCATCATGTTCTGGCAAAACATTTTGGAAGCGTAGTAAAGGCATTAAATCTGCTTATTGATGTACTTGGTGCAGAAGAAGCGATAATAGGTATTAAAGGCAAGAACATGCATCTTCTTGATAAGAGGATTGTAGATGAAATAAAGGGAACAAAAGTGAAGATTCACGAAATCCCTGATATATATCCTGCCGGTGACGAAGTGGTTTTGGTATATGAAACCACAGGCAAAATCATTCCGGAGGGAAGCATACCGTTGATGGTAGGCGTTATCGTTTTAAATGCTGAAACTGTATATAACATATATAGTGCAGTAGAAAAGGGCGAGAATGTTACAAGAAAATATGTTTCAATCGGGGGCGATGTAGAGCGAGATGTGGTAGTTCGTGCGCCGATTGGGATTACTATAAGAGAGCTGTTAGAGGATGCAGGCTATACTGATTTTGAAGGTAAGGCTGTTATAAATGGCGGACCTATGATGGGTAGGTTAGTAGACCTTGATACAGATGTTGTGACCAAAACAACAAAAGGCGTATTGGTATTCCCTGAAACTCACTCTGTAATTCAGAGAAGACGCATGCCAATGTCTATGACATTAAAGCGGGCATCTGCCGCTTGCTGCAACTGCAGTATGTGTTCAGATGTGTGCCCAAGATATCTTTTGGGTTATAACTTAAGGGTTGATAAAACTCTTCGTGCTGCTTCTCATGGCGAGGTGCAGAATACCGAAAACTTTACACAGTCAGCTCTTTGCTGCGGTTGCGGTGTTTGTACCGTAATCGGTTGCCAGCAGATGTTAAATCCGCAGGCAATTTCTATGGAAGTAAAGGCTGAGCTTGCAAGACAGGGATACAGACGCGAAAACAATAAAGCACCTCAGGAAGTAAGAAAAGAGCGTGCCGGACGCCTTGTTTCATCAGATGTTTTGATTGATAAGCTGGGTATCAGACGATTTGTTAAGAAAACAGCGGCAAGAGAAGATTTTGATTTTGACCCGAGAATAGTTTATATTCCGCTTTCACAGCATGTTGGAAAACCTGCAACTCCAACCGTAAAAGAGGGAGACAAGGTTAAGGTGAGCGATGTTATTGCAGTTACAGACGCAACAGCTCTTGGCACAACAATGCATGCAAGTATTAGTGGAACAGTTAAGAAAGTTACAGACAAATATGTCGTAATTGAAAGGTAGAGATAAATGAAGGCAATAGGACTTGTAGAAGTTAAAAGCGTAGCAAAGGGAATAAAGGTAACCGACGAAATGCTTAAAAGTGCAGGGGTTTTCCTTATTCAGTCAGGAGCAGTTTGTCCCGGTAAATTTGTTACTATAGTAGGCGGAAGTCTTTCAAGCATACAGGCATCTGTTGACCGTGCGGCTTCTGTTGCAGAAGATGCACTAATTGACAAGTTTGTTATCGGCAGACTTGGTGAAAAGGTTTTCGAGGCTATGTGCGGAACTGCCAATGTAAAAGAACGAAAGGCACTTGGCGTGGTTGAAACCTTTACGGCAGCAAGTGCGATTCTAGCGGCAGATGCGGCAGTTAAGGCAGCAAATGTATCACTTATAGAAGTGCGAGTTGCCCGTGGTATGGGCGGTAAGTGCTTTGTTACCATGACAGGCGAGGTTTCTGATGTGAAAGCAGCAGTTGAAGCAGGTGCTAGAATTGCGGCAAAGGACGGCGTGCTAATCGGTACAGAGGTTATTGCAAATCCGCATCCGGAACTATGGGAAGCAATACTGTAAGGGATGTTAAAATTGTCCAGACCGCAAAAGGATAAAATAATGTATAAGTAGAGAAAATATCGTTTCCAAACGGTATTTTCTTTTTTTTGTGCTTTGCTATGAACAAATCAAGCCACTCGGCGTACACTCGTACGCCTTCGGGTAACCTGTCGGCTTGCTTTGTCCATTCTGAACAATTTTTCATATCCCTGGGGAAGTTAGCAGGTAAAAAAACCACCCGCTATTTTGCGAGTGGTTTTCAC
>JAZNWI010000206.1:0-2640 GCA_045593305.1 Clostridia bacterium
GAAGAAATTCCTTATGCACTTCTTCACCATATTACAGATAGAATAACACATGAAGTTCCGGGTATCAACCGCGTACTTTTGGACTTAACTCCAAAGCCAATCGGAACAATCGAGTGGGAATAAGAAAAAAAGCTGACAAAATGTCAGCTTTTCTTTTTTTGGAATGTTACATTGTCTACCGCAAACTCTTTTCCGTTTAAGTATTCCAGAATCCCGCTGTCAGTTTTAAAAGTAAATTTTAGTTTATATGAGTATAACGCCTGACCATAGTATGGGAATTTGCGGTTTATTTCGTTTGTACCGTACTTTCCATCGCCCAAAAGCGGGTGGCCAATATGGGCAAAGCCGGCACGAATTTGGTGTGTTCTGCCTGTTTCAAGCTCTGCTTCAACTTCTGAATATTCAGGGTATTCACGAATTACCTTATATAGAGTAGAGAAGGAGCGAGCCCCCTTTTTTGGCTCGTCATAAACATACACTTGTTTTTTCTTCTCGTCCTTCAGGATATAGCCTGTGAGTCTTCCGGACTTTCTTGGAAGATGGCCGTAAACCAAACAAAGATACTTCTTTTCCAGCTCTCTGTCTTTAATTTTTTGGTTCAAGATACGAAGAGCTTCAGCATTTTTTGCAGTTATAACAATACCGCCGGTGTTTCGGTCAATGCGATTGCAAAGAGCAGGGCAGAAGGTGTTCTCATCCTCCGGTATATATTCGCCTTTTCGCCACAAATAGCTCTTAATATGCTCAATTAAGGTATCGGTACTGCCATCATCGTCAGCATGAACACACATGCCCTGTTTTTTATCGCAAAGCAGGATATTTTCGTCTTCATAAACGATTGAAAGCTTTGGCTCAATCTTCATAAAAGCGGTATCAGGGTCAGGTATTTCCAAAAACTCGTCCTTTATGTAAAGCTTTAGGACATCGCCTTCTGAAACTCTGAAAGAGCCGTCCTTTATGTGCTTGTTATTAACCTTAACGCAATCTTTTCTAAGGCTTTTATATAACATGCTTTGAGGAAGCTGTGGAAAAAGCTTGGTAATGAGCTTGTCAATACGCTGCCCGCTATCATTTTTATTGATTATTATCTCTTTCAACAGTATTCCTCCTTTTCAAATTTTTTGTAACAAATACCGATAAATATATTGTATCACAACTCAAAGTATGTTACAATATATTAGATTAGATTTTTTTTGAAGGGATTGAAAACATTGGGATTGTTTACGAACTATGAAAAGGCAGGAGCAGGAATAGATAAGAATGCCCCCAAGAAAAGAGGCATTTTTCTTTACTTTGAGCTTTTAGGAAGATATTTATGGAAATTCATAAAGGCAAATATGTTATATACTGCGGTGAGCATACCTGTGCTTATGCTTTACCACTATCTGTTTTTGTGTGTGTTTGGCACAATTTATGGAGCAGATGCCGACCTTGCCCTTGTAAATCATAGTGCACTTACTTTTACAGTGCTATTAGCAATTTTTTGGGGAACAGGCCCTGTATCCTGCGGATTTACGCATATTCTTCGTGGAATGGCAAGGGAAGAGCATGTCTGGATATCTCTTGACTTTTTCAAAAGGGTAAAGGAGTGCTTTAAACACGGACTTGCATTTTTAATAGTGGATATTTTGGTTTTCGTGATAAGTATTACATCCATTTCGGTTTATGTATCGTTAATGGAAAACAAAAGCGGTATTTATATGATACCTATGGCAATAATCGTTATAGGGTTAGTGATTTACACAGCCATGCATTTTTATATGTATGAGTTTGAAATAACCTTTGAAAACAAGTTAAAGAATGTTTACAAAAATTCATTCCTTATGGCAATAGCAACATTCCCGATGATACTGTTGCTGGGCGGTATTATCTGCCTTTTATCTTACTTTGTATTGGGAATTTCATCAAGTACAGGAATTATTATAATAGGATTCTTGTTCTGGATAGGACTAATGAGATTTATAATTGATTTTTATTCAGCAAGATGTATTAAGAGAAATTTCTTAAAAGAGGCTAAGGAGAGTGAAGAATAATGTCCATAGAGTTTTTGGACAGCTTTGATGTGGCGGTAATTGGTGCAGGCCATGCAGGAATTGAAGCGGCGCTATCAGCGGCGCGCCTTGGCATGCGTACCGTTATTTTCTCAATAAGCCTTGATGCAATAGGAAACCTCCCATGTAACCCAAGTATTGGCGGAACGGCAAAAGGTCATTTGGTTCGTGAAATAGATGCTTTAGGCGGCGAAATGGGAAAGGTGGCGGATGCTACATTTTTGCAGTCAAAAATGCTGAATGTGGGAAAAGGCCCTGCAGTACATTCTCTAAGATGTCAGATTGACCGAAAAAGCTATCACAGAGAAATGAAGAAACGCTTAGAAAATCAGGAAAACCTGATGGTTAAGCAGGCTGAAATTGTAGATGTTTTATTTGACGATGGAAATAATGTTATAGGCGTTACAACCCACCTTGGTACAAACTATGGCGCAAAAGCCGTTATAATTGCCACAGGAACATATCTTAAGGGAAAGATTATGATAGGCGAGTTTGAGCAGGAGGCAGGCCCTGACGGAACCTTCCCTGCAAACGGCTTGTCTGCAAACCTTAAGGCAAAGGGAATTGAGCTGAGACGCTTTAAAACAGG
>JAZNWI010000207.1:0-14000 GCA_045593305.1 Clostridia bacterium
TGCCCAACCCTCAGGAAGCGGTTTTCCAAGCTTATTATAAATTTCAAGCTTTCCGCGTGTTACAACAGTTGTTGATGCGTCAAAGAAGAAATCATACGGTTCTGCAGGCATAGCAATTGCGATTGGGTTACTTCCAAGCATAGCTTTTCTGCCGAATGTAGGAACCATGATAGCTTCTGAGTTTGTCATTGACATACCGATAAGACCTTCTCTGCATGCCATCTTTGCGTAGTAACCTGCAATACCGTAATGGTTTGAGTTACGAACAGTTACGATTGCCATACCTGTCTTTTTAGCCTTTTCGATAGCCATATTCATAGCCTTGTATCCCAAAAGCTGACCCATACCGTCATTACCCTCAATAACTGCTGAAACAGGTGTTTCAAAAACAACTTCAGGCTTCGCCTGAGGCTTGATAAGACCCTTTTCAATGCCCTTGTGATAACGAACAAGTCTCTGCATTCCATGTGATTCAATTCCGTACAAATCACTTGTCAAAAGCACATCAACGATGATGTCGCTTTCTTCCTGTGTGAATCCAAACTTTAAGAATGCATCTGTACAGAACTTTTTTAAGCTCTCATAAGAATATTTGATACTGTTTCCCATTTTATATTTCCCCCTTGTGTTTTGATTTAAATGAATTGTGTTATACAAAAAACACTCCATAATGAGTATATCACAGTAGTAAAAAAATGACAATAGGCATACAGAAAGAAAATGGAAAAAATAATAAAAAAAGAGCAAGCGATTTTACGCTTGCTCTGATGTGGCAATTTAGAGCAATATAGATACATCTGTGTCGAAGGCATACCATCGTAAAAAGGTGGTAGCGATAGCGAGCCGTCGTGAGTGCGTTTACAAACGAACAGGTTCGCCGAGCGTGCCTTTTTACGAAAAAGGAAGAGCAGCGAAATGAGCGAACTCTGATTTTTGTATAAAAAATCAGAGCAAGCGATATATCGCTTGCTCTTTTTTTGCACAAAAAAGAGCTCGCCTAAAACGCTGCTCCTCCTTTATCGAAAAAGGTCTAGTTCAAGTTGGCTATTCGCTTGTAAACGCGCGAATAACGCCTTCGTTTCACTACCAACCTTTTTCGAATCCGTGCCTTCGGCACTGTTGCATCTATATTGTTCTGCTTTTTTCATTGACATAAATCCTGTCTGAAGATAGGATTTTTTTATATTATTTAAAAAAACTATTGACATTTTATGACTACAAGTGTAGAATATAGATATGACTACATGTGTAGAATATATCAGGAGGTTTGTTATGACTTACAAAAACATCAATATAGGTGAATCAGAACTGGAAATAATGAAAGTTTTATGGAAGGCGAAAGAACCGGTTAACACACAATACATAAGTGAATCAGTTGAAGAGAAAGGTTGGAAAAGAACCACAATCTCAACATTTCTTGTGCGACTTGTTGAAAAAGGTGCGCTTTCTGTAGAGAAAAAAGGTAAGCTGTACTATTATGCACCGCTTATTTCACAGAAAGATTACCGCAAATCCCAGACAAAGAATCTTATAACAAGTCTGTATAATGGCTCAATAAAGGACTTTGCGGTTTCATTGTTTGAAGAGCAGACTTTATCTGATGAGGACATAAAGGAGTTAAAAGCCATCTTTGAAGATAAGGAGGGATAATTATGCTAGATAATATTTTTAAGGCTGTACTTATAACTTCTGTTATCGGTACTGTTGCAACAATAGGTCTTACGCTAATTAAACCAATAACAAAGAAATACTTTTCAGCCGGTTGGCATTATTACATCTGGCTTGTTGTTTTAGCTACCATGATTATACCTTTCAGATTTGTTATCCCTGAAAAAAGTTTTGTCCCAAATATTCAAGAGAACGCAGGTATATGGCAAGAAGCCAATTTTGAAGACAGTCCGGTTCTTGAGTTTGTGATAAATAACAAAGAGCTTTCAAATTTGGCTGACAACAACTTTACGATAAATAAAATTGATGATACAAGTAACTTTCCGGAAGTGGGAATGAACATATTTTCAATAGTTTGGATTTCGGGAGTTATAGCGTTTTTTCTTTCTAAGTTGCTTGGATATATTTTGTTCGTATCAAGAATTAGAAGAGAATCTGTTGAAATACCCTGTCCGGAGCTTAAAAAATATACTAACAAAAAAATTTTAACAAGGCAGAGCTATAAAGTTTCGTCACCGCTTATGTTGGGGATTATAAGACCGACACTGATTTTGCCTAAAATTACAATGACAGCAGAGCAGCTTGATGGTGTTTTATCTCACGAAATGATGCATTTCAAGCGAAAAGATCTTCTTTATAAATGGTTTTTGAATGTGGTGAAGTGCATTCATTGGTTCAATCCGGTTGTTTATTACATCGCAAGACAAGTCAACATTGAGTGTGAAATTTCATGTGATTTGGCAGTTGTTAAAGACATGACCCGCGAGCAAGAAAATGGTTATATAAATACAATTCTTGCTTTAGCCTCTGCAAAAAATAGTAGAATTGCAACAATGACAACAGCGATGGCGGGAGATAAAAAAACACTGCAAAGGAGGTTTTTTATGATTAAAAACAGGGGAAGCAAAAGTAAAAGAGCAATTATAATTTCTGTTTTAATAGCCATTGTGGTTTTAATAGGAACTGCATTTGCAAGCGGTATATTAAACGGGAAATTCATAACAAATTATGAAAATGAGCTATTGGCGGTAAAAACTGATGAAAGACAAGGCGACAATTTCAATTTCTTAATGCTAGGTCTTGATGATCAGGCCAGAGCGGACACCATAATGATTTTATCAGCTAAAGACGGAGAGTTGCTTGGAATTTCTATACCTAGAGATACAGTATTTATTCGTGACGGAATAAAGGCAAGGATAAACGAAATTTTGTCGGTAGAGAATGGCGACCAAGAACTGATTGATGCTATAAAAGAAACAATGTCGATGCCGATTAACTACTATGCAAGGGTGACTTTGCCGGCGGTTGGAAGCTTAATTGACAGCGTTGGCGGAATTGAAATAGAAGTACCAATGGATATGGAATACAGCGACCCCGAACAAAATCTGAATATTAAATTAAAGCAGGGAAGACACACTCTAAACGGCTCGGGTGTATGCGGACTTTTGCAGTTCAGGCGCTCAAATAACGGCAATGGCTATGATGATGTAACAAGAATAGAAGTGGGTCAGCAGGTTATTAAAGAATTTGTAAGTCAAAAGCTGAACAAAGAGTTTATAAGTAAAGCACCTAAAGTATTTAAAACATTACTGGAAAGTATCGAAACAAACTATCCAATATCAAATCTGACAAGGGATATTAAATTGATTGACGAGCTTAAATCCAGATTAACTTTTAAAACTATTTCAGGAGTATCAATAATAGACGATACCGGATTTGCGTTGTATGAAGAGGATACTGGGGAGATTGTTTCGGCTGTTGCAAAGCCAAAGCCTGTGCAAGCCGCCCACAAAAAAAGCAAAGAACAACCCGAAGCAAGAATAAAGCTTGCAAGGCCATGCGAGGGTACAATAACCAATCGTTTTGGAAAAAGAGTGCATCCTATTACAAACGAAGAAAGAGAGCATAATGGCATAGATATAAAAGCACCTGAAGGAACAGAAGTTGTTTCATCCATAATCGGAACAGTAACAGATGTTGGTTATGATGCTGAAAAGGGTAATTATATCGTGGTGGAGAAGGATAATGTTAAGACAACATATTCACAGCTCTCAGCCACAAATGTGAAAAAAGGCGACAGTGTAAATGTAAATCAGGCTATAGGTGCGGTTGGAAGTACCGGTAATTCCACCGGCCCACATCTGCACTTTGAGGTAATGTTGGACGGAGAATATGTTGATCCTCAAAGCTTAATACAATAACAAAAAAACCTTTGGCAATCTGCCAAAGGTTTTTGTTATTTTGCTTTTGACGGAAGATATCCCAAAACCTTTTTAAAGGTTTTAGTGAAATAGGAAACATCGGAGAATCCACATTCGGTGGAGACTTCCGAAACGGTGTATCTTTTTGTGAGAAGCAGACTTTCTGCTTCACGGCAACGAATTTTTTGTATATATTCCTTTACAGAACAACCAACAGCCTCAGCAAATTTTCGTGAAAAATAAAATCGGCTGAAGCCCACATGTTCGGCAATATCGGAAACTAAAATATCCTCCTTAAAATGCTCACCAATATACCTAATACTTTCTTTTATAATATCATCTGCTACTTTTGGCTTCTTTCCAAGGGAATAGTGCCGGAAAAGATGGGAAACCAAAGAGATAACATGGCCTTTTATTGTGGCTTCAAAAAAATCTTTTTTGTTGTAGTATTCCGAAATGATTGCCATAAAATATTCATTAAGAGTATCGTCCTTTATACATTCTTCAAGGCTTGTGTTTTCAACATCAAGTCCCAGGTTTTTAAGAAAGCCTGTATCAATAATAAGACAATAATACTCCAAAATATCAGATTCTGCAATAGTAGAGTGCATCATTCCGGAGTTGATAATGGTAATTGCACCTGTCTTGGTTGCTACCGCGTTTGAGTTAATGATGGTATGACCATGACCTTTTATGCAGAAAAGAAGCTCTATATTTTCGTGCCAGTTGGAAACACTTTTGCTGTAACCATCTTTTTTCAGAGTATCTAAATGCAGAATTATAGGTAGAGATTCACCCAATCCATGATATTCATACAAACCCATAGCATCACCTCAAAAAAGCACAAAATTACCAAAATACAGCATATAAATTATAGTCAATCCTATTATAATCCTTTATAATAGGATTGTAAAGCTATTTTTTATAAAATTGGCGAAGGAGTGATTTTATGCATTTATTACCAAAACCAAAAAAGATTGAAATTAAAGACACTAGTCTTAAATCAAAAAAGGTACGCATTAAGAATTTATGCGATGATCCGAGAATTGAAAAGGCATTGAGCTTTTTTGAGAAAGATGCTGATGGTGTACTTTTGACGGTAAGCGGTGCGGGTGTTGGCGAAGGATATACCCTTACAATTTCACCTGACGAAATAAAAATTGAAGGTAAAGGCGTAGCCGGCGCGTTCTACGGCATACAGACACTAAAGCAGATTTTTGAAGAGACAAGCGTGCCTTGTCTTGAAATCGAAGATGAACCGGATATGCAGGGCAGAGGCTTTTATCACGATATAACACGCGGAAAAGTGCCGACAGTTGAAACTTTAAAGAGCCTTATTGACAAAATGGCATACTACAAAATGAACGAGCTTCAGCTTTATATTGAGCATACATTCCCGTTTAAGGAGTTTGGAAATGATGTTGAGAAGTTTGGATATTTGACGCCGGAGGAAATAAAGGAAATTGACGATTACTGCTATGATAATTTCATTGAGCATGTTCCGTCTATTGCCACATTTGGTCATCTTTTTGAGCTTTTAAACAAACCGGAATACCGCCATTTACAGGCCGTAGAAAATTACGAAGCAGACAGAATATTCTGGATGGAGCGTATGGCTCACCATACAATTGACCCGAAAAATTCTGAAAGTATCGAAATTATTAAGAGTCTTATTGACCAGGTTTTGCCGCTCTTCAGAAGTGACAGATTCAACATTTGCGGCGACGAAACTTTTGATTTAAAAGAAGGTAAATATAAGAGCGAAGACACAGGAAAGCTGTATGTTGATTTTGTTAAGAAAATTATTGACCACTTAAAGTCAAAGGGTAAAAGGATAATGATGTGGGGTGATGTTTTGCTTCAGCACCCTGAAGTAATCGCTGAGCTTCCAAAGGATATTCAGCTTGCAAACTGGCATTATGACGAGAATCCAAATGAAGAAACCTTTGTGACTTTTGAAGAATCCGGATGTGAGCAGATTGTATGCCCGGGAACATCTGCGTGGGTGGGCTTTTCTGAAGATATTGAAAGAGCAAACATAAACATAGTAAAAATGGGTGACTATGGTTACAAACACGGAGCCAGCGGAATGCTTAACACAAATTGGGGTGACCATGGACATCTATGCTCCCTTGAGCTTTCTATGCATGGCTTTGTTCTTGGTGCTGCAAAATCATGGAACATCGAAACAAAGGCAGATGGCGAGTTTGATGACAGCATAAACGCACTTTGCTACAAGAACGAAAATGCTGTTAAATACCTGACAGTATTGAGCAAGGCGAATGTGCTGATGTCCTGGAACATGATTATCTGGAGTTATTCAAAAAAGACTATGAACACCAAAACTCCGGAGTATGAGCTTCCTACTTTGGGAGAGATTGAGAAGTGTATTTCCGATTGCCAGAGCGTTATTGCCGAATTAAAGGAACAGACATGGGAAATTGACAGATTCAGAACCGAGTTTATTCTTGCGGCAGAGGGTATCATTGTTGTTGCAGAAATGCTTGCAAAGTTCGGCGGATACGACCATAAGCGAGTTTCAAACACTGCAGAATTCCTTAAGCACTACCGCGAAAGCTGGATAAAGGTTAATAAGGAAAGCGAAA
Organism: Clostridia bacterium; assembly: GCA_045593305.1. Classification (GTDB taxonomy): domain Bacteria; phylum Bacillota; class Clostridia; order UBA1381; family UBA1381; genus UBA1738. The sequence goes on from JAZNWI010000207.1 coordinate 6,476, forward strand.
TTTACAGACTTGAAAAGTTATTTAATGAGCTTGATGCGATGTAATTAAAAAAGACAGAAACAATTATGTTTCTGTCTTTTTCTTATAATAATCTTTTTCTCAAATCTTCGCCTGTGTGTTGCGAAAGGTAGCTTGGTGCTACATCAAACACAGTTTTGCAGCCTGAAAGACCTTCTTTGTGCATTTTAACTGCGGCTCTTGCGTAGCAGACTAAAACTGATGAAGTAAATTCAGGGTTTGAGTCAAGCTTTAAGCTGTACTCAATAATGTGACTATTTTCGCCATTTAGCCCTGTTTTTCCGCTTCTTATAACAAATCCGCCGTGTGGGATACCGCTATGGTCGCGGTCAAGCTCTTCCTTTGAAATAAAGTGAACTGTTGTATCATAATCTGCGAAATAGTTTGGCATTTCCTTAATTTCTCTTTCAACTTTGACCGCATCTGCACCGTCTTTTAGAACAACAAAACATTCTCTCAGATGCTTTTGGCGTGTTGTAAGCTCAGGATTTTCGCCATTTCTTACCTTAGCTAATGCATCATCGCAAGGGATGGTGTACTGTTTAGCATCCAGAACGCCATCAACTCTGCGGATTGCGTCGGAGTGCCCCTGGCTTACGCCTTTTCCCCAGAAAGTGTAGTCCTTTCCGTCAGGAAGAACCGCTTCTGCATAGAGCCTGTTAAGAGAGAACATTCCCGGGTCCCAGCCAACTGAAATAATTGCGATATTTCCGCCTGATTTTGCTTCCTTATCCACATTTTCAAAATGCTGTGGGATTTTTGCATGTGTATCAAAACTGTCAATCACATTAAAATTCTTTGCCAGACTTGGTGTTTGCACAGGTAAGTCTGTTGCACTTCCGCCGCAAAGAATCAAAACATCAATTTTGTCTTTATGGGTTAAAATATCATCAATATGATACACTTTTGCGCCTGTCAGAGTTTCAAGACTTTCAGGATTTCGTCTTGAAAAAACACCATAAAGCTCCATATCGCTATTTTGCTTTATAGCACATTCAACGCCACGACCAAGGTTGCCGTAGCCTACAATTCCTACTTTAATCATTAAAAGGACCTCTCTTCTTGAAGTTTATATAAATAAATTCCCCGAAAATTCGGGATAAATGCATTAATTCTGGTGGCGTACAACCTCATATTCGTCGCCATTTCGCCAATAAGGGCAACTAAAAAAGCTTCCCTGCATAAATCGCATCATTTCGTCTTCGTCAAGGTTAATCTCGCAAAAATAGCTTTCCCAATCCTCGTCGTAGGCATAGTACGCACAGGTTTCACAGCTGGTTTTAGGTTTTTTCATATAAATCACCTTTCATTTCTTAAAAAGTATAGCAAAAAAAGGAAAAAAAGTCAATACCAGAGCGGGTTTGGGGTATATATTTTTTTGCGATAAGGACCTTATTTATATTGACGAATTTTTCGAAATATGATAAAATATTAAGTTGAGAAAAAGTGTCTTACTTTAGATAAATGAAGGAGGAAACACAAATGAGTAAAATGACAACAAAAAATATGGTACTTTCGGCAATATTGACAGCCCTTGTGTGGGTACTTCAGACATACATAAGAATACCTGCAGGAATGTTTGCAATCAATTTGGTTTTGGTACCGATAGCAATCGGTGCGGCAACCTGCGGTGCAGGAATCGGTGCATGGCTTGGCTTGGTGTCAGGTATTGCGGTGCTTGCAAGCGGTGATGCAAACGCATTTTTGGCGGTTAATGTGGCAGGCACAATCATAACTGTGCTTTTAAAAGGTGCTCTTTGTGGTCTTGCTGCAGGACTTGTATATAATTGGCTTAAAAAGGTAAACCATACATTAGCAGTTGTTTTATCTGCCATCGCGTGTCCTATCGTGAACACAGGCGTATTTGTTTTGGGATGCTTTGCGTTCTTTATGGAAACAATTACCCAGTGGGCAGGCGGTGCAAACGGTGTGCAGTATATTTTCGTGGGACTTATTGGGTTAAACTTCTTTGTCGAAGTGGGTGTAAACCTTGTTTTAAGCCCTGTAATTGTCAGACTTATAAACATTAGAAAGAAGTAAAAATATGTGGTGTGCAACAGACTGGAAAGACTACATTTTAATAGACGCAGCAGGCGGAGAAAAGCTTGAGTATTGGAAGAACATTCTGCTTCGCCGTCCTGACCCGCAAGCAATCTGGACCGAAAAGGCGAAAACTCCACTTTGGACAAAGACAGATGCCACCTATCACAGAAGCGACAAAGGCGGCGGAAGCTGGGAGTATTTTAACAAGAAAATGCCGGAGAGATGGACCGTTTCCTATAAAAACCTGACCTTTAACATAAAACCGATGGGCTTTAAGCATACAGGACTTTTTCCGGAGCAGGCGGTTAACTGGGACTGGTTTTCCCAGCTTATAAAAGATGCAAATAGACCTATTAAGGTTTTAAACCTTTTCGCCTATACAGGCGGGGCAACTGTTGCGGCAACTGCAGCAGGTGCCGAAGTTTGCCATGTGGATGCATCAAAAGGCATGGTGGCCTGGGCAAAAGAAAATATGGCATCATCAGGGCTTGCAGATAAACCTGTAAGATACATTGTTGATGATGTTAAAAAGTTTGTGCAAAGAGAAGCAAGACGGGGGAAAACCTACGATGCCATTATTATGGACCCGCCGTCATACGGCAGAGGCCCCAATGGTGAGCTTTGGAAGATTGAGGACGAGCTATATTCCTTGGTTGAGAACTGTATGAAGATTTTATCGGACGAGCCATTGTTCTTCCTGATAAACTCATACACAACAGGACTTTCCCAGACGATTATGGAGAATGTCTTAACACTTACAATGAAGAAAAAATACGCAGGAAAGGTTGCCTGTGATGAAATAGGACTTATGATGCAGGAAAAGGGATTGGTACTTCCTTGCGGAATGAGTAGCCGTTGGAGCAAAGATTGATATGATTGATGTAGAAAAGTTGTCATTTTCCTATGATGACGAAGAAACACAAGAGAAAAAATATGTAATAAAGGAGCTTGACCTTCGCATTGATAAGGGCAGCTTTGTTGCTGTGCTTGGGCATAATGGCTCAGGAAAGTCCACCTTTGCAAAGCACTTAAATGGAATCTTATTACCATCAGGCGGCAAGGTATATATTGACGGGATGGACACCCAAAATGATGCACATACTTTTGACATAAGAAGAACAGCAGGAATGGTTTTTCAGAATCCTGATAACCAGATTGTTGCAGCAGTTGTGGAAGACGAAGTGGCATTTGCACCGGAAAATCTTGGTATTCCATCAGAAGAAATAAGACGCAGGGTTGATGAATGCCTTGAAATCGTGAATATGTCGGAATTTGCCAAAAGTACGCCATCAAGGTTATCCGGAGGTCAAAAGCAGAGAATTGCCATCGCAAGTGTTCTTGCCATGGAACCGCAGATTATAGTTCTTGATGAGCCTACCGCCATGCTTGACCCAAAAGGCAGGCGGGAAGTTATGAAGACCATTAAAAAGCTTAACCGGGAGCGAGGCATGACGGTGGTTCTGATAACACATTATATGGAAGAAGCTGCACTTGCCGACAGGGTTATAGTTATGGAAAAGGGCAAAGCCATAATTGATGATGTTCCGAAGAAAGTATTTTCAGAGGTTGAAAAAATCAAGAAAATAGGCCTTGATGTACCACAGGTAACCGAGCTTTTATACAGGCTTCGGGCTATGGGTATTGATATGCCGGATGACATAATTACAGTAGATGAATGTAAAGAAATACTTCTTAAGAAGTTAAAAGGACTAAAGAAATGATTAAGGTAACAAATTTAAGTTATATATATCAACAGGGTATGCCCTTTGAGCAAACTGCCCTTTCCGATATCAGCTTTGAAATCCCTGATGGGGATTTTGTGGCAGTAATAGGGCATACAGGCTCAGGCAAGTCCACATTGATACAACATCTTAATGCTCTTGTAAAGCCAACAAGCGGAAAAATCGAGATTAACGGCACCGATATAACAGCGCCAGATGTTGACTTGCGAAAAGTACGCCGTGATGTAGGCCTGGTTTTCCAGTACCCTGAGCATCAGCTTTTTGAAGAAACAGTGTATAAAGATATTGCATTCGGCCCAAAGAATATGGGTCTTTCTGATGACGAAATAAGAGAAAGAGTTCTTGATGCAATGCATTTTGTGGGTCTTTCAGAGGACCTTTTGGAAAAGTCACCATTTGAACTATCCGGCGGACAAAAAAGAAGAGTCGCAATTGCCGGCGTTCTTTCAATGCGTCCGAAAGTGCTTATTTTAGACGAGCCGACGGCGGGACTTGACCCGAAGGGCAGAGATGAAATTTTAAATCAGCTTGTGACACTTCATAAAGAGAACGAAAAGATGACCATAATCTTTGTTTCCCATTCAATGGAAGATGTTGCAAGCATAGCAAAAAATGTGCTTGTTATGAATAAAGGAAAGCTTGCCATGAAAGGAAGCGTTGCGGAGATTTTTGAACGCTCTGCAGAACTTCGGGAGATGGGACTTGATGTTCCGCAAATAACAGAGCTTACTCACAGACTTATTGCAGCAGGTATTGACATAAGACCTGATATCTATACAGTTGGGTTTGCTTCAGAGGTATTTGCCGAGCTTTTAAAGGAGGCAGAAAATGTTTAAAGACATTACAATCGGACAGTATATAGAGGGCAATTCCTTTATACACAAGATGGATGCCCGTGTTAAAATTTTATTATCACTGGTTTATATCGTAATACTGTTTTTAATTTCTACGCCTTTGGCATACGCCCTTGTTTTTCTGTTTACGGCTTTTCTTGTCTGGCTTTCAAAACTGCCTGTCAGGTATATAATAAGAGGATTAAAGCCAATGCTTTATATCTTGATTTTCACAAGCATACTTAACCTGTTTATGACTAGTGGCGGGGAAGTTTTATGGACCTGTCCATTCTGGCCGTCATTAAAAATTACTGAAACGGGTCTTAAAACGGCAGTTATTATGGTTTTAAGGTTATCGCTCTTGGTTGTGGTAACATCCATTCTGACCCTTACAACATCACCTTTAATGCTGACAGATGGAATAGAAAAATTATTAAAACCATTCGAGATTATCAAGGTTCCGGCACACGAAATTGCAATGATGATGACTATTGCAATACGCTTTATTCCTACGCTTTCCGAGGAAACGGAGAAAATAATAAAAGCACAGACAGCACGAGGTGCGGACTTTGAAAGCGGAAATCTTTTAAAGCGTGCAAAAGCTATGATCCCGCTTTTGGTACCACTTTTCATAAGTGCGTTCAGGCGTGCTGATGACCTGGCGGTTGCCATGGACTCAAGGTGCTACCATGGTGGTAAAAACAGAACACGAATGAAAGTAATGAAAATGACATGGCGTGACACTGTTGCAACAGTAACTTTGATTTTGGCGTCTATAATACTTTTGGCAATATAAATTTTCAGAAAGGAAGATGGGATGCGTAACATTAAGCTTACTCTTCAGTATGACGGAACCCGTTATCACGGCTGGCAGAGCCAGCAAAATGCGGTTACGGTACAGGAAGTTTTGGAAAACGCTATATTTAAGCTTACAGGTGCCCGCCCGAGAGTTACAGGGTGTAGCCGCACCGATACCGGTGTGCATGCCGAAATGTTCGTCTGCAATTTTGGAACTCAAACTTCAATCCCTGCTGACAAATTGCCACTTGCTTTAAACACCCATCTGCCTAATGACATAGTTTGCACAAAGGCGGAAGATGTGGACGCTGATTTTCATTCAAGATACTGCGCGAAGAAAAAGCGCTATACTTATTATATTCAGAATTCACAGTTCCCTGATGTTTTTAAAGTAAATTATGCCTGGCACTATCCGTATGATTTAGACATAGCTGCCATGCAAAAGGCCGCCAAAGCATTTTTAGGTGAGCACGATTTTATAGGGTTTGCCGCCAGCGGATTTACTGTAAAAACAACAGTGAGAACCATATATGACATAAGTGTTGAAAAAAACGGAGATGTGATTAAAATATCCGTGTTAGGTGACGGATTTTTATATAATATGGTAAGAATTATTGCGGGAACTCTTGCATTTGTAGGCTGTGGCAAAATTGACGCCGATGAAATGGAAGATATAATAAATTCCTGCGACAGAAAGCGGGCAGGCATAACTGCACCGCCGGAAGGACTATTTTTAACGGAGGTGTTTTATTGATGAAAAAGCAAAACAATATACTGAAAATACTTTTAATCATCCTGTGCCTCTGTTCAGTTCTGCTGTTTTCTCTTGTAGCAGCAGGAGTAAATGTGCCATTTCTTCAGGCATATAAAACAAACTTCAAGAATAATGTAAGCGGAATCAGTAACATGCTGGGAATAGAACTTCCAATAGAGATGCAGCTTTATTTAGACGACGAATCTGTACCGACACCAAAACCGACAATGGTGCCGAAAGAGGAGATTGAAGCCTTAGAAGAAGCCCTTGGTTATCCTGAGGAAGAAGAGGTTGTAACTAAAGAGGGAACGGCAGTTTTAACTACTAAAGCACCTTTAAAAGCAAGCCGAAACGAAAATCTGCCGGTGGCACTTGATGGTGCATCCAATTCAAAGTATGCGGATTTTGGCGGCGATGTGGTTTCTGCAAGCGAAACAAGATACCGCGGATTTAATACAAGCGGAGAACTTTTGTGGGAGCTTCCTATTGGTATGCAATCGCCACAAATAACAGTTCGTGGTGAATATGTTTTAATAAACGAAACCGGTGCCAAAAAGATACTTTTATACAAAGGCAGAAAACAAGTTTTTGAAGCCACTACCGAGGGAAATATCATTACAGCTGACCTATCAAAAAACGGCGATGTAGTAGCGGTTACTGAAAAGGAATACTATAAGGGTCAGGTTTTGGTTCTAAATTCCAGCGGTAAAGTAATATTCGCTTGGGATTCCGGCTCATACAATATTCTTGATGCGGCAATTTCAGCAGGAAGAAAAGTGGCAGTTTCCCTTTTAAATACAGATGTCGGCGCAGATAGTCTGATCACCTGTCTTGATGTAAACGGCAAGGAAAAATACCGTAGTGAGATCTTCTCCAACTCAATAATCTTTGATGTGGAGTTTAATGGAGAGAAGCTTAATGCTGTTGCAGATAACAAATGTATAGGACTTTCTAAAAAAGGAAAGATTTTATGGGAATATGACTATCAGGAAAGAGTGCTGAAGAACTACGATATTGCGAAAAACGGCTCAAAAATGTTCCTTTTTGAAAACGGCGGAGTAGGAGAAATCGTAGTGGTATCTGCCGGCGGAAAAGCCTATGACACGATAAAAACAGCGTCTATGCCGGACATTGTGAACATTAAGTCAGACTATATCGCATATAATAGTGGACGAGATATTATTGTTTCAGACTTCAGCGGTAAGCATGTAAAAAGAGCTTTTTGCAGCGCAGATATAAAGCAAGCTTTAGCTATTGAGAAAAACAAGGTGTTCTGCGTATATAATTCGAGTATTCAGACAAAAAAGCCTGTCCGGGTTAAAAAACAGGATGCCATT
>JAZNWI010000208.1:0-4907 GCA_045593305.1 Clostridia bacterium
CGGTATCGGTAATATCCATGGTAAGTACCCTGAAAACTGGAAAGGTCTTGACTTTGATGCACTAGCTAAAATCAAGGACCAGATTGGTGACCTTCCTCTAGTTCTTCACGGCGGTACAGGTATCCCTGCTGATATGATTAAGAAGGCAATTTCTCTTGGCGTTGCTAAAATCAATGTTAACACAGAATGTCAGCTTTACTTCCAGGAAGCAACAAGAAAATACATTGAAGAAGGCAAGGACCTTCAGGGTAAGGGCTTTGACCCAAGAAAGCTTTTGGCTCCTGGCTTTGAGGCTATTAAGACTATCGTTAAAGAAAAGATGGAACTTTTCGGTTCAATCAACAAGGCGTAAGTTTAAAAAGCAAAACCATCGGCTATTGCCGGTGGTTTTTTGTTGCCAAAAATACTATTCACCAAAAAAATATCATATTCTTATACTGGGTGATTATATGAAAAAGCTTATTCTCGGTATCCTGTCCGCACTTGTGGCGGTCGTTATTTTGGTGCTTTCTGAAATTTCCCTCAAAACTCTTCCTGTTTTTACGGAAAACACACCTGTACAATTACCTATACTTATGTATCACAGTGTTTTAAAAAACCCACAGCGTACAGGCAAGTATGTTATAACCCCAAGCAAGCTTGAAGAAGATATAATTTACCTAAAAAATAATGGCTATGAATCTGTATCCTTAAAACAAGTGGTTAAATATGTTTATCAAGGCGAGCCTCTTCCTGAAAAGCCCATTTTAATCACCTTTGATGACGGCATGTATAATAACTATGAGTATGTTCTCCCTATCCTCAAAAAGCATAACGCCTATGCCGTTTTTGCGGTGGTTGGGAGCTATACCGATGAGTATTCTGAGTCCAATGTAACTAACCCCGGTTACAGTTATCTGCGGTGGTGCGATATTAATGAGCTGATGGGAACGGGGCGTATTGAGTTCGCAAGCCATTCTTATAACCTCCACAACATTTCCGCAAAAAGATACGGAACTGCTAAAAACAAAGGCGAAAGCTCCCTTGATTTTATTTCTCTTTTCCACGAGGACACACAAAAAATGCAGTCAGCCTTTAAATCCAACTGCATTTTTACGCCTTATTCTTATGCCTATCCTTTTGGGAATTTCAGCAAAGAGAGTGAGCGTGTTCTTAAAAAGACAGGCTTTCTTGCCAGCTTTTCCTGTGTTGAGGGCATCAACATCATAACCCAAGGCGATGCCGATTGTCTTTATCTTTTAAAGCGATATAACCGTGATGGCAGGCTCTCCACAGAAAAATTTTTTCAAAAAATTATGTGAGAATGGTAAATACCACTCTCACATTTTTAAATTTCGCAATATTTTTCTCTGCTGATTTGGTAAATGTCGTTCCCATAACTATCCACAAGGACAGTACACGGAAAATCTTCCACATAAAGCTTTCGTATCGCCTCTGTTCCCAAATCATCATAAGCAATCACTTCTGCACTTTTTATGCACTGTGCAATTAATGCTCCCGCACCGCCGATTGCACCAAGATAAACGCAGGTATTTCGCTTGATTGCGTCTATGACTTCACTGCATCTTGCACCTTTTCCAATCATAACCTTAAGGCCATTATCCAAAAGCAGTGGTGTGTATGCATCCATTCTTCCCGATGTGGTAGGCCCGCAAGAACCAATGACTTCACCGGGTTTTGCAGGGCAAGGACCTGCATAGTAAATCGCCTTTCCCTTTATATCAAAAGGAAAGCCTTTACCCTGGTTATATTCCCTTGTCATTCTCTCATGTGCGGCATCACGCGCTGTGTAAATCACACCTGACAAGGAAACCAAATCTCCTGCTTTTAAGGTCTTGATTTTTTCGCTTGTTAAGTCTTCTACTTTTATTTTTAAAGTATCCATTACTTAAAAATTTCCTTCATCATATCTATAAATCCCTTGCGGTTTTTATAGTTTTTCTCTTCTATTGTGCCGTCAAATTCACGAAGCAGTTCTTTCTGTTTAGAAGTCAAGTTCTTTGGTGTTTCCACAACAACAGTTACATACTGGTCGCCTTTGCCTTTTCCGCGGATATACGGAATACCCTTTCCGCGAAGTCTGAACATGCTTCCCGTCTGGGTTTCTTCCGGTATGTCATATTCCACCACACCGTGTATAGTCGGCACTTTTATACTTGCGCCAAGAGCCGCTTGTGCAAAGGTTATCGGCATTTCAACATACACATCAAAATCGTCACGACGGAAAATTTCGTGCTTTTTAATTCTGATTGTAACAAGCAAATCTCCGCTTGGACCGCCCTTTGTACCAGGTTCTCCGCCGCCTGAAATCTGCATTGTCTGTCCGTCATTGATACCCTGCGGAATGTCAATTTCGATAGTTTTTGAAACTCTTACCTTACCGCTTCCGTGACAGGTGGTACATGGTTCTTTTATAATCTTTCCCTCACCACGACATTCAGGGCAAACACCTGTTGAGCGCATATACCCAAGAGGAGTTCTTGTCTGGGTTGTAACCTGCCCCGAACCGCCGCATCGCGTACAAGTCTGGGCTGATGTTCCCGGCTTTGCACCGCTTCCGTGACAGGTGTCGCAAGATTCCATCTTGTCTAATGTAATCTTCTTTTTACAGCCAAATGCTGCCTCGTGGAAAGTAACATCAATGGTTTTTCTTATATCGCTACCGCGTCTTGGTCCGTTTCTTCTGGCTCCGCCACCAAAACCACCAAAGCCGCCGCCGAAAATATTGGAGAATATGTCACCAAAATCATCAAAACCGCCAAAGCCACCACCATAAGCACCGCCACCACCTGCGCCAAAGTTCGGGTCTACCCCTGCGTGACCAAACTGGTCATAGCGTGACTTTTTATCGTCATCAGAAAGGACTTCATAAGCCTCGTTTACTTCTTTAAACTTCGCCTCTGCTTCCTTGTCGCCAGGGTGCAAGTCTGGGTGGTACTTTTTAGCCTCTTTTCGGTAGGCTTTCTTTATTTCGTCTGCTGTTGCGCTCTTATTAACGCCCAGCACCTCGTAGTAATCTCTTTTATCAGCCACTTAATTTCACCTCATAATTGTAGGGCAAAAGGGCAACGATTCCGTCGCCCTATATAGTTAAATTATTTGTTGTCTTCGTCTACTTCTCTGTAATCAGCTTCATACACATTGTCGCCCTGCTGTGCACCGCCATTTGCACCGCCTTGTGCAAAGTCTTCAGGATTGAAGCCTGCTCCACCCTGTGCACCCTGTGGGTTTGCCTGCTGATACATCTTTTCAGAAACCTTGTAGAATGCTTGTGTTAGAGCATCTGATGCTGACTTAATAGCCTCTGCATCTGTGCCCTTTAGTGCTTCCTTAACCTTTTCGATTTCAGCTTCGATTGATGCTTTGTCAGCGCTATCAATCTTATCACCGATTTCGCCAAGTGTCTTTTCGCACTGGTAAACCATGCTTTCAGCATTGTTTCTTGTTTCAACTTCTTCTTTTCTCTTCTTATCTTCTTCAGCGTACTTTTCAGCGTCCTTTACAGCCTTTTCAATATCTTCTTCAGAAAGGTTAGAAGATGCTGTAATTGTAATCTTCTGCTCGTTGCCTGTACCCATATCTTTTGCAGAAACCTTAACGATACCGTTTGCGTCAATATCGAAAGTAACTTCAATCTGTGGAACACCACGAGGAGCAGGAGCAATGCCTGTTAAGCTGAAGCGTCCAAGAGTTTTGTTATACTGTGCCATATCTCTTTCGCCCTGAAGAACATGAACTTCAACAGAAGTCTGACCGTCTGCAGCAGTTGAGAAAATCTGTGACTTTTTAGTTGGGATAGTTGTGTTTCTGTCGATAAGTCTTGTGAACACGCCACCCATTGTTTCGATACCAAGTGAAAGCGGAGTTACATCAAGAAGTAGTAAATCCTTAACATCACCGGCAAGTACACCTGCCTGAACTGCAGCACCAAGTGCTACACATTCGTCAGGGTTAATGCCCTTTGTAGGTTCCTGACCCATTTCGTTCTTAACAGCTTCCTGAACTGCAGGGATTCTTGAAGAACCACCAACCAAAAGTACCTTGTCAATATCGCCCTTAGATAAACCTGCGTCATTCATTGCATTCTTGATGCAAACAAGAGTTTTTGCAACTAAATCTGCTGTTAATTCGTCAAACTTTGCCTTTGTTAGTGTAATGTCAAGGTGCTTTGGACCTGTCGCATCAGCTGTGATAAATGGTAGGTTTACATTTGATGTAGTCATACCTGAAAGTTCAATCTTTGACTTTTCTGCAGCTTCCTTTAGTCTTTGCATAGCCATCTTATCGCCTGTTAGGTCAATTCCTGTTTCCTTTTTGAATTCAGCTGCCAGGTAGTCAATAATTCTCTGGTCAAAGTCGTCACCGCCAAGGCGTGTATCACCGTTTGTTGAAAGAACTTCAAATACGCCGTCACCGATTTCAAGGATAGATACATCGAATGTACCGCCGCCAAGGTCATAAACCATAATTTTCTGGTCTGAATCGTTCATGCCGTAAGCAAGAGCTGCTGCTGTTGGCTCGTTTATGATTCGAAGTACTTCAAGACCTGCGATTTTACCTGCGTCCTTTGTTGCCTGACGCTGTGAGTCAGAGAAGTAAGCAGGAACTGTGATAACAGCCTGTGTTACTGTTTCACCAAGATAGCTTTCAGCGTCAGCCTTTAATTTAGAAAGAATCATTGCTGAAATTTCTTGCGGTGTGTACTCCTTGCCGTCAATTGTAGTTTTGTAGTTTGTACCCATTTCACGCTTAATTGACATGATTGTTCTGTCAGCATTTGTAACTGCCTGTCTTTTTGCAACCTGACCAACAATTCTTTCGCCGTCTTTCTGGAAAGCAACAACAGATGGTGTTGTTCTTGCACCCTCTGAGTTTGCTATAACAGTTGGGTTACCACCTTCGATAAC
>JAZNWI010000209.1:0-1823 GCA_045593305.1 Clostridia bacterium
ATTATATACTTGATTTTATCTCATTACTTGTGTTACAATGGTAAAAAGTATAATTATTTTCACATTTTTTACTAAAAATTCACCAAATTTGCAATTTTAGTATAATTTTTAGGCAAAGGAGAACTCATGGGATATAACGAGCTAAAACAACACGGGACACTAGATTTCCCTATTCAGCTTTATCATGTTGACAAGCATCATCCAAAATTTGAAATGGCTTCTCACTGGCATACAAGTATTGAGATAATAAAGGTGCTTGATGGCGATTTAAAAGTGCGTCTTTCAAATACAGAATATATTGCAAAAAAAGGCGATGTGGTTTTTGTGAATTGTGAGACGGTCCACAGTGCATTCCCGTCTGAAAATTGCATTTATGAGTGCATAGTGATGAACATGGAAATGCTTTCAATACAGGATGCCGCTTGCAGATACTTTATAGAAAGCATTTTGAATCTTGAATACAAAATTGATGAATTTTTTCCCCATAAAAATGGCGAGTTTCATCAAAGTATTGATAACCTTTTCTCTTCTATGAGCAATCTGTCATCAGGCTACAAGTTCAGCGTTATAGGTGCTCTTTACCGCCTTTTCGGTATTATCATCGACAACCACTTGTATCACTCAACCAGCAGCGAAAATGCGGTTTTACAGGATAAAAATATTCCTAAGTTAAAAAATGTACTTTCTTATATAAGAAGTAACTATGACAAGCAGATTTCTCTTGAAGAAATATCAAAAATTGCGGGGATGTCACCAAAATATTTCTGTGCTTTTTTTAAGAAAATGACTTTGAAGACTCCTACTGAGTATCTTAAGGCATACAGAATCGAAAAGGCGTCAAGAAAGCTTCTGAACACCGATATGAATGTTACCGATATCGCATATTCCTCAGGGTTTAACGACCTTAGCTATTTTATAAAGACTTTTAAGGAAATCAAAGGCACAACCCCAACGAATTTCCGCGGGCAAAATTAAAAAGACCTGAAATTCAGGTCTTTTTTTATAGCTTTTCAATTGCAGTAAATACTTCATCAAGCCAGTTTCCGTCAAAAAGCTCAATCATACCCTTATCGCAAGCTCCGGCAAGGCGTGTGTCCATAGGAATTTTTGCAGTTTGACTGATGCCGTTTCTTTCGGCAATTTCTTCTATATGACTTTCGCCAAAAATGTGAATTTCCTTGCCACAATCAGGGCATGTTACATAACTCATATTTTCAACCAAAGCAAGTACAGGAATATTCATAAGCTTTGCCATTTTAACAGCCTTTTCAACAATCATTCCAACAAGCTCCTGCGGTGATGAAACAATTACAATTGCATCAACCGGAATTGACTGGAATACCGTAAGAGGAACATCGCCTGTTCCCGGTGGCATATCGATGAACATATAGTCAACATCTTCCCAGACCACATCTGTCCAGAATTGTTTTACTGTTCCTGCAATCACAGGACCACGCCATATAACCGGGTCGGTTTCGTTTTCTGTCAGAAGATTTAGTGACATAATCTTTGTGCCTAGCTTTGATTTTGATGGAAGTATTCCAAACTCACAAGCCTCTGCCTTTCCCTTGATTCCAAATGTTTTTGGAATAGATGGGCCAGTTATATCAGCATCTAAAATCGCTGTTTTATATCCTGCCCTTTGTGACATAACGGCAAGCAACGATGTTACAAGGCTCTTTCCTACTCCACCTTTACCGCTTACAACACCGATTACCTTTTTAACGGAGCTTCCGTCCATTAAAGGTGCAAGTAAGCTTTCTTTTTCTCGTGATGCGCAGTTTGCAGAGCAACTTTCGCAGTTATGTGAACAACTTTCACTC
>JAZNWI010000210.1:0-1533 GCA_045593305.1 Clostridia bacterium
TAGTTCAGGAAGGCAAAATGTGGAACACCATTTTGGAAATACTTAAAGAAAAAGCAAAGCAAGACGTACTTGTGCGTCTTATATATGACGATATGGGGTGCTTTTTCCTACTGCCGAAGAATTACCGAAAGCAGCTTGAAAGATATGGAATTGAATGTGTGGTATTTAATCCTTTCAGGCCATTTTTGTCAACAGTTCAAAACAACAGAGACCACCGTAAAATTGCAGTTATAGACGGAAAGGTAGCCTTTACAGGCGGCATCAATTTTGCCGATGAATATATTAACGCTTATGAAAAACACGGTCATTGGAAAGATGCTTCCATAATGCTTAAAGGTAAAGCAGCATGGAGCTTAACGCTTATATTTTTGCAAATGTGGGAGCTTTGCACAGGAAAAAACGAAGATTATGCAAAATACTATCCTTGGCAGGTTGAACCTTGCCCGATAGAATCGGACGGATTTGTTCAGCCATATAGTGACAGCCCGATGGATAAGGATAATGTTGGTGAGCATGTATATTTGCAGATTATAAATAATGCAAAGAAATATGTTTATATCAATACACCATATCTTATTATTGATGACAGTATGGTTTCGGCACTATGCCTTGCCGCAAAAAGCGGTGTTGATGTTCGCATTGTAACTCCGCACAAATGGGATAAATGGTGGGTACATATGACAACACGCTCATATTACCGTGAGCTTATTAAAGCCGGAGTTAAAATATATGAATATACCAAAGGCTTTATCCACTCCAAAACCTTTGTATCCGATGACAGAGTTGCAACAGTAGGCACAACAAATCTTGATTTCAGAAGCCTTTATCTTCATTTTGAATGCGGTGTCAGGATGTATGACAGCCGTGCAGTATCGGAAGTAAAAGAAGATTTTTTGCAATCTCTCGAAATTTGTCATATAATTAAATTAGAAGATTGCAAAGCAAGTATTCCTATGAGAATTTTTCAGGATATTATGCGAATATTTGCACCACTTATGTAAATGGCACTTGTTGCCGGATTGGAGGACATTATGAAACTAACATTTATAGGCGCAGCTCACGAGGTTACAGGCTCTTGCACTTTGCTTGAAGCTTGCGGAAAGCACATTTTAATTGACTGCGGAATGGAGCAAGGCGGCGATACATATGAAAACTGTGAACTGCCGATAATGCCGTCTGATATTGATGCAATATGCTTAACACACGCACACATAGACCATTCGGGAATGATACCTGCTATGGTCGCAAAAGGCTACTCAGGTCCGGTTTATTGCACAGAAGCAACACACAGACTATGCAACATTATGCTGCAGGATTCTGCTCATATTCAGGAGCAGGAAGCCGAGTGGCAGAACAGAAAAGCTGAACGTGCCGGGTTCTCACCGTATGTTCCGATATATACAGTTGCTGATGCAATAGAATCTCTTAAATTATTTGAAGGATATGGGTACAATAAACCGATTGAGATATTTGAAGGTATAACAATAAGCTTTAGCGATGCAGGACATCTGCTTGGTTCTTCAAGTATTCACT
>JAZNWI010000211.1:0-1555 GCA_045593305.1 Clostridia bacterium
AGCCTTAAATCAAAAGATGCAAAAGAAATTAAACAGTTTTTGCATTGCCGCGAAATAGGTGAGTTTAGATGGATACCTATTCAGAAAGCATATATAGAAAATGACAAAAATAAAAACATCAAATGGCTGAAGGATTTTAAGTTCAACAATCTTTCAAGTTTTACCAGTCGCCTTCTCAGGCTAAAGAAAAGAATATTCTAATAAGAACCCAAAGCGGAACAAACAGATGAAATCAGGAGGGAAAGAGCATGAAAATTGGGATTATAACAGTATATGATGTTATGAACAACTTGGGCTCCTATCTTCAAGGGTATGCATTAAAGCAATTTCTGGAAGAACACGGACACGAGGTATGTTTTCTGGAAAATGTACCTAAGTCATACCATAGCAAGAAGCTTTTACTAAAAATAAATCCAAAGAGAGAATTTTTCTTAAGGATTAAAAAATACGAAAAGTTTTCAAAAGCACTAAGGTTATTTGAAACCGTCAAGAAGGAAGACATAGAAAAAGAAGGCTTTGATTGCCTGATTTACGGAAGCGATGAAATTTGGAATATGGATAATCCGTATTTCAAATCCCCATTCTTTTTTGGCACTGATAACAACCATCAAAACAAGATTGCCTATGCCATGAGTATTGGTGAAATGACAAAGGAAACTCTTGATGAAAACATAGATATAGCAAAAGGTATATTTGATTTCAAGTGCATTTATGTTCGTGACAATCATACAAAAAAGGTTTTAGAAGAGACTTTGGGAAGAGAACTAAAAACCGTATGCGACCCTACGTTGCTTGTGCCGCTAGCGAAATTGGCGAAGCCGATTAAAGTGCCAAAGGAAAAGTACATATTTGTTTATACATACGGCATAGACCCGCCAATGATTGAAAATATTAAAAGGTTTGCGAAAGAAAAAGGGCTTAAAATTGTATCGGCATGTTTCTGGCATATTTGGTGCGACAAAATCGTTGAATGTGAACCGCTTCAGTTCAGCACACTAATAAAGAATGCGGAGTATGTTTTCACAACCACATTCCATGGAGCTATCTTTACAATGCTGAACCATAAAAACTGTTGCATTCTGCCGATACGATACAAGGTGGCAGATGTGGTGAAGACTTTAGGCGTTGGGGAGCATCTGGTGACAGAGGATTGCAAGTATGAAACCTTCTGCGAAAAAACAGAAAAACCGTTTCCTGAAGATGATTTTGAAAATAGGTTGTCTTCTTTGCGCAAAACTTCTCAGGAATTATTAGAAGAGGTATTGAAATGATAAAAAAAGCCATAAAGAATTTACTGGCGGATACAAACTATGTGAAGTCCAGGTACTTGAATTTCCTGCACAAATATGATATGGAACGCTACATAAAGTATTCAGGCATGAACGAAGATAACGACGAGCTGTTGGCAATAAAGATGCGCCTTTTAATTCATCCTTTGGAAAAAGCACTGAGCATTAAGAATGCCCGTGTTGGCTTTGGAAAGGAAAAGGTAATAAAACTGATTGCCCTTTATGAAGAATACAGCAAGCTTAATGGAAAAGACAAACAGGTTTTG
>JAZNWI010000212.1:0-8657 GCA_045593305.1 Clostridia bacterium
ATGCTTAAGATAGGCTATCTTGAGCAGTATGCTTGCTCGGAATCGGAAAGAACTGTTTTTGATGAAGTGAAAACAGTTTTTTCTGATGTCGAGGAAATGGAAAAAGAGCTTGAATTTATTCGTTGGGAACTTGAAAACGGAACAGAAGATGCAAACGCTTTAATAGAAAAGCAACACATCTTGCAGGAGAAGTTTTCCACAAAAAACGGATATCACTATAAGGGGATTATTCGGTCAACTCTTTTGGGACTTGGCTTTTTGGAAAATGAGCTTGATAAAAAGGTTAAAGACCTGTCAGGCGGACAAAAGACCAGAGTGTCCCTTGCTAAAATTCTGCTATCAGATTGCAATCTGATGTTTTTGGACGAGCCTACCAACCATTTGGATATCGAATCAACAGAATGGCTTGAAGAATTTTTGAGAAACTATAAAGGTGCCTATGTGGTAATTTCCCATGACAGATATTTCCTTGATAAGGTTACCCAAAAGACATTTTCAATGGAAAACGGAAGACTTTATGCAGGACCGGGGAACTATTCTACATTCATGAAACAGCGAGAAATAGAGCGTCTTACCGAAAAGAGAAACTATGATAACACCAAGCGTGAAATTGACCGTCTGGAAGGAATCATAGAACAACAACGAAGATGGAACAGGGAAAAGAACATAAAGACGGCAGAAAGTAAGCAAAAGGTTATTGACCGCTTGGCAAAAGACCTTGTAAAACCGGAAGAAGCCCATTCTGACTTAGGGTTTCATTTTAATGCACTGCCTGGCGGCGGAATGGAAGTTTTAAACTGTAATAGTGTTACAAAAAGCTATGACGAAACATTACTGAATGAGGCGAACCTACACATAAGAAAGGGCGAAAAGATATTCCTTTTGGGTGAAAACGGCTGTGGAAAAACCACACTACTTAAAATGATTTGCGGCGAGGAAACGGCGGATAGCGGCGAAATAATCGTTGGTGCAAATATCAAAATCGGATATTATGACCAGATTCAGGAAAGCCTTAATACAGAAAAAACTGTTATAGACGAAGTTTGGGATACATATCCAAAAATGACGGAGACACAAATACGAAATGCTTTGGCGGCTTTCTTGTTCCGTGGAGAGGATGTATTTAAGGAAATAAGCACACTATCAGGTGGAGAAAGAGCACGAGTACAGCTTGTAAAACTTATTTTAAAGCCCGTGAACTTCCTCATTCTTGACGAGCCTACCAACCATTTAGATATTGAATCAAGAGAAGCACTTGAAGAGGCACTTAAAAGCTATGACGGCACTATTTTTGCGGTTTCGCACGACCGTTATTTTATAAATGCGCTAAGCGAGAGGATTGTAAACTTCGAAAACAAAAAATTGGTTTCATATCCCGGCGGTTATGACTATTTTGCTGAAAAGCGTAAAACTCAAGAGGTAAAAAAAGAAGAGAAACCGAAAAATCTTGATTATAATGAGCAAAAGAGAATTGCGGCAGAAAAAAGAAAGCGAGAAAATCAAATCAAAAAAGCAGAAGAAAAGATAGCTGTTCTGGAACAGGAAATTGAAGAGCTTAATAATCAATTAAACGATACAGGCTCTGATTTTGAAAAAGCAGCAGAGCTTTCAGCAATAATCGATGCAAAAAATGAAGAATTAATGGAAACATACGAAACTTGGGAGGGCTTACAGTGAGAAGCGTTGTACAAAGAGTAAATTCTGCATCTGTAACAGTTGATGGAGAAGTTATAGGAAAGATAGGAAAGGGTCTTTTGGTGCTTCTAGGAGTGTGTGATGAAGACACCGAAAGTGACATGAAGTGGCTTGGCGATAAAATTGCAGGACTTCGTATTTTTACCGATGAAAACGATAAAATGAATCTGTCTTTAGAAGATGTTTTAGGCGAAATTCTGGTGGTAAGTCAGTTCACCTTATACGGCGACTGCAAAAAGGGAAGACGACCGAATTTTACAGGTGCAGGAAAGCCTGATTATGCAGAAAAAATGTATGAGGCTTTTGTTACATATTTAAAGACTAAAATAGAAGTAGTAGAAACCGGAAGTTTTGGTGCAGATATGCAGGTTCTTTTAGAAAATGACGGACCGGTGACGCTAATAATAGATAGTAAGGAATAAATGTTATATTTTTCCTTGCTCTTTTTTGCATTTTGAAGTATAATAGACAATGGAGGAGAGTGAGAAAATGAATATATTAATGGCGTTAATGCAGCTTGACATCGGTGGTGCTGAAACCCATGTAGTTGAGCTTTCAAAAGAACTTAAAAGAAGAGGACATAATATAGTTATAGTATCCCGTGGTGGAGTATATCAAAAAGAACTGGAAGAGGCTGGAATCAAGAATTACATTGCACCGCTTCACAGTAAAAAGCCTGGCGATATGGTTGCCTCAAAAAATATTCTAAAAGAAATAATTAAAAAGGAAAAGATTGATCTTGTTCACTCTCACACAAGAATTTCATCTTTTATTTTAGGAAAACTTCATAAGAAAATGAAATTCCCGTTTGTGACAACAGCTCACTGGATTTTTAACACAAAATATGGTCTTAAATATTTAACCGATTGGGGACAAAAGACACTTGCAGTTTCTGAGGATATAAAGGAATATCTTATTAAAAACTACAAAATGTCGGAAGAGGATATAACAGTTACGGTTAACGGAATTGATGTAGAAAAATTCTCTAAGGATACCGACAAAAAGCCGGTTTCTGAAGAGTTTAAAATTTCAGAAGAAGACAACCTGGTTGTCTATGTAAGTCGTATGGATGCTTCAAGAAGCCTGGTTGCGCATCAGCTGATTGAAGCAATAGTAAGACTTGACAACATTGTTGAGAACTTAAAGTGCATCATTGTAGGTGACGGTGACGACTTTGAAAATGTAAAAAAAGAGGCACTTGATGCAAACGCCAAGCTTGGAAAAGAAGCAATCAAGCTTGCCGGTGCAAGAGTTGACATTGATAAGCTTGTGGCACCAGCAAAACTGTTTGTAGGCGTTTCAAGGGCAGCCTTAGAGGCAATGGCATCTGAAAAACCTACCATTGTTGCAGGTAACGAGGGATATGTAGGCCTGTTTTCTGAGGACAAGCTTGAAGTCTGCCTTGAAACAAACTTCTGCCTGAGAGGATGCGAAATGTCCACAACCGACCTTTTGGCTCAGGATATTGGCGGATTTTTCGGACTTTGGGAAGAAGACCAGGAAAAACTTGGAAAATACGGAAGAGAAGTTGTTTTAAAGCATTACTCTGTAGGTCGAATGGCAGACGATGCCGAAAAGGTTTATAAGGAAGTATTGGGGGATAAGGTATGAAGATAGTAGTTTCCGGCTATTACGGATTTAACAATAGCGGTGACGATGCACTTTTGGCGGCTATTATTGAAAATATACATTCTATTAATGATAAGGCAGAAATAACTGTCCTATCCAATTCTCCTAAGGATACAAAGGCTATCTACAATGCAAAAGCTGTTCACAGATACAATATTTTTTCAGTTTTATATGCTATTTCAAGTTGTGATGTTTTGTTATCCGGTGGTGGAACGCTAATTCAGGATGCAACCAGTACAAAGTCTTTGTATTACTATCTTTCAATAATAAAGCTGGCAAAACTTTTCAAGAAAAAAGTTATGCTTTATGCAAACGGCATCGGACCATTGAAATCATTTAAGAATATTGAAACCACAAAAAATGTGTTAAATGAAGTAGATTTAATTACTCTTCGTGACGAAAATTCCCAAAAAGAGCTTGAACAAATTGGTGTTAACCGTCCGAAAATTCATTTAACCGCTGACCCTGCGTTTTTGATTAATCCAAACGAAGCAGGTGATGATATATTCGAAAATTACGGAATTCCAAAGGATAAAGAAATCCTTTGCGTATCTGTAAGGAGAGCAAAAGGTAACCCTGCTGCTTTTGAACAGATGGTAGCTGATTTTTGTGATTATGCCTATGACAAGCACGGACTTTTTACTGTGTTTTTGCCAATGCAGCAAAGGGTTGACTATTCTATTGCCGCATCAATTAAAGGTAAGATGAAGAATAAGAGTGTTGTTATCGGTACAAATTATCAGGCGGCATCCATGCTGTCTTTAATCAGCAAAATGAAGATTTGCCTTGGTATGCGTCTTCACACGCTGATTTATGCAGCAAGCTGTAATGTACCTATTATCGGTATTGTGTATGACCCTAAAGTAAACGGTTTTTTGGATTATATAGGTGAAGAAAACTATATAAATTCAGAAGATATAACGAAAGAAAAGCTTTGCGAGTGTCTTGATAAGGTATGCGAGAATTATGATAGCACAAAATCACATCTTAAATTCAATGTTCGCATTATGAAGAGTAAGGCAGAAGAAAATGCTGAGCTTTTAAAAGACCTTTTGGGTGGAGGAAACAGATAAATGGAAAACTCTAAAAAAATGCTGAAAACAGCAGGTTTTATGGCGATAGCAACCTTTATGGCAAAAGCCTTAGGCCTTGCTCGCGATATGCTGATTGCGGCATTTTTCGGAACAGGAATTGAAGCAGATGCCTATATGACGGCAACCCGCCTTCCTACAACTTTGTTTGACATGGTTATAGGGGGTGTTATTTCTGCTGCATTTATTCCTGTTTTCAATTCCGTTTTAGAGAAAAAAGATAAAGAAAAGGCTCTGGAATTTGCCAACCGCTTTATTGGTATGGTGCTTTTAGTTTCAGGGCTTATTGCTATTTTGGGAATAGCTTTTGCAGATAACTTAATAACCTTTATGGCACCTGATTTTGACAGTGTGACTCACAATCTTGCAAAAGAACTTACTATGATAATGTTTCCAATGATAATCTTTACAGGACTAGCATTTTCATTTGTGGGAATACTTCAATCCTTTGGAGAGTTCAACATTCCTGCCATAATGAGTCTGGTATCTAACCTTGCGGTTATTGTTTATTTTGCACTTTTCGGAAAGAAGTTTGGTGTTTATGGACTATCTGTTACAATGCTAATTGCATGGGGACTCCAAGTTGTAATACAAATTCCGTCTCTTGTAAGATTTAAGTACAAATTCAGACCACGCCTTAATTTTCGGGATAAGAACATACAAAGTGCAATGAAACTTGCACTTCCAATGCTTGTAAGCACATGGGTGCAACCACTTTATACCATTGTAAACACACGCCTGGCATCAGGAATCTATAAAGGCGTATCCTCGCTTGAATATGCAAACAGACTGTATCTTGTTATAACAGGAGTTTTCTCCTTTGTTATAACAAACCTTATGTTCCCGAAAATGTCACGAGCTAATGTATCGGGAAAGGGAAATGAGGCAAAAGAGATGCTTACTGCATCACTAAAGCTTGTGACTTTTGTAATACTTCCGGTTATGGCAGTGTTCACAGTCCTTTCAAAGCCGATTATAGCAATCCTGTATCAGCACGGTGACTTTGTTTTAGAAGATACTGTGAGAACGGGAATGGCACTTTCCTGCTATTCACTCGGAATGATAGGAATGGCATATAACGAAATACTTTCAAAAGCCTTTTTCTCAATGCAAAACTCTAAAACACCGATGGTAAATGCACTTATTTCAATGGGTGCTAATATCGTTGTGGCATATATTTTAGCAGGAAGGCTTGGTATTTCAGGTCTTGCAATTGCAACAGCCTGTGGCTCAACAGTTAATGCTGTGTTGAACTTTATATGCATAAAAAGACATTATAAAACGGTGTTTGTAACAGACGATAAAAAAGATATACTGAAAATCCTTTTATCCGGCATTATAATGGCAGCTGGTATGTACTTATTAAACTTTGTTCTGTCAGGAAAAATAGAATTAGGATTTTCAGGCGGTATAATTATCGGAGGAGTATGCGGAATTTTTGGAGCTATATGCTACATAGGTTCCTGCTTTATACTCAAGGTTAATATATTACTTGACTTTATAAAGGGGGCAAAAAGGAAATGAACAGCATGATTATTTCACTTGTAGTGAGTTTTTTTGGTAAGCTTACCTCACTTTTTAAAGAAAGCGGACTTTTTAAAATCATTTCAGCAGTTCAGAATTGGTTTTCGAAAGTTTGGGAGAAAAGCGGAATTATTTCATTTTTCAAAAAAGAACCGGAAAAGAATCTGTTTTATAAAGTCATAAATTTTCCAATAGGAATTTTTGAATTTTTTAATAGAAAAATAGGTGGCTGGGCTTTAAAAAGGATAGAAACAAGCTTTATCCTTGATTTAGCTCGCACATTTATGAATAATATTCTGGCACTAAATACAAAGTTTTTGGGGTGCCTTATACTTGGCGTTATGCTGGTAAAAATTATTACAAGTTTCAGCATACCTATAGTATGTATCGGAGTTTTTGGAGTCTTACTTTTACTTACTGATTACAATATTACCGATTTTTTTGATTCAAGCAATGTCGTTGGATTCTGTATGAAAACAGCAGGCTTTGATACAAAGATTTCCGGCTGCTATAAAAAAGAATATGCAGGAACAAAAAAAGCACTTATCCTGGCTCTTTTGGCAGGTCTTGTGGCTGGTGTTTTACCGCCGATTCTGGGTGCTTTGCTGATAGTTGGTGTGACAGGGATTATAACAGTTATGTCATACCCGATTGTAGGAGTTTTTGGAGCGATTGTTGCTGCACCATTTGTACCTACAATGATACTTGCAGGAATTTGCCTTTTAACAACAATGTCATTTTTTGTAAAGGCTATAATAACACCTGATTTTAAATGGAGAAAAGATGGAATAGGAATCGGATTTTTCCTTGCAATCCTGTTTGCATCTTCACTATTCTCATTCTCACCGGTAAAAAGCCTTATGGTATGGGCAATGTATCTGGTGTTTGCAGGATTTTTCTTTGTTATGATAAATACTATAAGAACCAAGGAACAGGTGTATGCACTGCTTCGGGTATTTGTACTAGCAGGAGCGGTAGTTGCACTATACGGAATACTTCAGTATATTTTTGGGTGGAACACATCAAATGCATGGATAGATGAAGAAATGTTTGAAGAAGCCACCATGCGTGCATATTCAACAATGGAAAACCCAAATGTTTTAGGAGAATACCTGCTTCTTTTAATACCACTTGCTGCAATATTTGCTCTGAAAAAAGAGAGCAGTATTCTTGAAAGAGTAGCATATGCCGGAGTATTTTTGCTGGGTGGCTTGTGTATGATATTCACCCAGTCCCGTGGTTGCTGGCTTGGACTTATTCTTGCAGCTGCAATTTTTGTTACATTCTATAACGGAAAACTCTGGGCACTTGCACCAATCGTTCTTCTGGCACTGCCGTTTGTAATACCGGAAACTATGATAGACAGAATGATGAGTGTAGGCGACCTTCAGGACTCATCAACTTCTTATCGTGTATTTATCTGGAAAGGAACATTCCGTATGCTCCGCGATTTCTGGATTGGCGGTATAGGAATGGGCGAGGGTGCATTCAGAACAGTTTACCCTGTTTATTCCTATATTGGAATTATCGCACCACATGCCCATAATACATTCCTGCAATTGGTAGTAGAGGGCGGAGTTGGAACCCTTGCAATATTCCTGGGAATGATGGTATCTTTCCTGAGAAAGATTGGAAATGTATTTAAAACCTCAGTTAAGAACAGTATCGATAACATAAGTGCACTTGCAATAGGTAGTGGTGTATGCGGATTTTTACTGCAAAGTATGTTTGATTACACTTTCTATAACTATCGAATGATGGCTATGTTCTTTATGTTTTTAGCGTTGGGTATTTCCCTTAAAGCATGTAAAGGAGAAGAAAAATGATTAAAGTTATTGAAGTTTCTACCGATACAAATATAGGCGGAGCAGGAAGAGTTCTTTTGATACTTTTAAAAGAGCTTGACAGAACAAAATTTGATGTATCTGTGGTTTTACCTGAGAACAGTCTTTTAAAGCCTGAAATCGAAAAATTAGGCGTTAAAATAACTGAAGTTCAGGGTATTGCCGATAAATCCCTTGATTTTTCAGCAATTAAGGCTCTAAAAAAGATATTCCGCGAAGAAAAGCCCGATGTTGTTCATACACATGCAAGTATGTCAGCACGAATTGCAGCACGCCTTTCAGGATGTAAGGTGGTATACACCCGCCATTCTGTTTTCCCGCCGGCGAAAGCCATTTCGCAAGGGTTAGGAAAAGTAGTAAATGGAATGGTTAACAACTTCTTTTCTGACAGAATTATCGCCGTTGCAGAAGCTGCAAAGGACAACCTTACAGATACAGGTGTTTCGGAAAAGAAAATTGATGTAATTTTAAATGGAGTGTATCCATTAACACCTTGCGAGAATAAGGAAGAAATCTACAAAAGATTTGGAATAAATCCTGGTGAAAAGGTAGTTTCAATTATAGCAAGACTTGAGGACATCAAAGGTCATGACTATTTCATTGAGGCTGCAGATATGTTACTTTCTGAGGGTTGTAAGGCAAAGTTCGTAATAGCGGGAACAGGAAGCTATGAAGAACATTTGAAAAATAAAGTAAAAGAACTGGGAAGAGAAAAGGACATCATTTTTACAGGCTTTATAACAGATGTTGATAAACTTATGAATATCACATATATTCAGGCAAATGCATCATTTGGAACAGAAGCAACAAGCCTTTCTCTTTTAGAGGGAATGAGTCTTGGTATTCCGGCGGTGGTTTCTGACTTTGGAGGAAA
>JAZNWI010000213.1:0-1558 GCA_045593305.1 Clostridia bacterium
GACATCTTCGGCACAATTCCGATTGCAGAAGCACTACTGGCAAAAGGTGCATTACTCGGTGTCGTGCTGTCCTTTATGATGGGTGTTACCACTCTGTCCTTGCCATCTATGATTATGCTCCGCAAGGCAGTAAAACCGAAACTGCTTGGAATTTTTGTTTTAATCTGTACGATGGGAATAATCCTTGTTGAATACTTCTTTAATCTGATTCAACCATTGATTTTATAATAATTAAATTTGGAGGTATTTGTTATGGCATTGTTCAATTTTGGAAAGAAGAAAGAAGAAAAGAAAACTCCTGCTTGTGCTTGCAACTGTGGTTGCCCGACAAGTGAGGTCAAGGAAATCGAAAACGACTGCTGTGGAGAAGCGGTAAACGGCATCTGTTGCATTAAAGTATTGGGTGCAGGCTGTGCATCCTGCCATCAGCAGTACGAGTATGCAAAAGAAGCAGTTAAGAATATGGGTCTGTCCGTAGAAGTTGAGTATATTACTGATATGGCAAAGGTCATGGAATACGGTGTTATGAGTATGCCTGCCCTTGTGGTTAATGAAAAGGTTGTTTCCATGGGCAAGGTGTTGAAGGCTGCGGAAGTAGAAAAATTGTTCAAGAAGTTGGGCTTTTGATATGAGCGATAAGAAAAAGATTGCTTTTATCTGTGTTCACAACTCTTGCAGAAGTCAAATAGCAGAAGCACTTGGAAAACACCTTGCAGGAGATAGGTTTGATTTCTATTCAGCAGGTACTGAAACGAAACCGCAAATCAATCAAGATGCGGTAAGACTTATGAAGAAACTGTATGGCATTGATATGGAGCAGACACAATACAGTAAGACCTTTGATAAAATTCCTGCTCCCGATATTGCCATTTCCATGGGTTGTGATGTAGGTTGTCCCTATATCGGCAGAAGTTTTGATGACAACTGGGGATTGCAAGACCCGACAGGTCAGAGTGGTGAAATGTTCATTAAGGTTATAGAAGAGATTGCAAGAAGAATCACATACCTTGTAACCACTAACAGCAGTACCTAAACGATAAACAAATGATTCCTTTACAACAGAGAGCGAACACACTCTCTGTTGTATTTTTCTTGGACTTTGCAATAAATGTAACTTCTTTCTGAATTTTTAACCAAACTACTTGGCTTTGTGAAAATTATGATGTATAATCACAAATGCAAGGTCATACTATGTTTCAGCAAATATGATTTATCCTCTTCGGGGCAAATTTCTTTATCCTTTCGCAATTGGATGAATCACTGAAAACTCAAACAATATAGTAATTTTGAAGACCTTGTGTCATCGGAAACGATGACCAAGGTCTTCTTTTTTTGTCGCAAGAGAGACCTTGACCAAAAACCATTCGCAAGATTAGTGCTATCCTTGCCAAAATCCATTATTTTTCAGCATATTTTTCCCTTTTTCTTCTCTTTTCGTGAAGAAGAATCCTTGCCAATCGCTTTTGTTTTCGCTTTATTTTCGGGTATGAAAACAGAAAAAATGAAGGTTTGGACGAGAAATTTCCTTGCCAAAAGTGGAGATGTCTTCACTAAAAAT
>JAZNWI010000214.1:0-2585 GCA_045593305.1 Clostridia bacterium
AAGCGGTTTCAATGAAGCAGGAAAGGTTTTTAGCGCAAATACTACCTGTCGGGTGGAGATTTACGCTGAAACAGAGCATGACCTTGAACGGCCAAAAAGGAAACCGGTAATTTTGCAGCCGAATACGGATGGCTTCTGAGCTATTTTCATTCAGAAAAAGGATGTTTAACGTGAAAGAGGAAGCTGTCTTTATTGGAAGAGGCGGATTTTTAGTAATTTTGCACCCAGAAAAGAAGGGCAAGAATGAAAAAGATTACAAATATCATACTTGATTTTGACGGCACACTGGGCGATACAGCATCTGTCATCATCCAGACCATGCAGGCTACCATCAAAGAACTGAACTTGCCGGCTCGTTCTGATGAAGAATGTGCCGCCATGATCGGGCTGAGACTGATTGAGATTCCGGCAGTGCTGTTTCCTGAATGCGATGATATGGGGGAACTGTATGCCGAAACATACCGAAGGCTGTTCTATACATTCAACACGGATGGAGCCGTCACCCTTTATCCTCATATTCTGAAAACTTTGGAGCAACTGAAGCAAAGTGGCATAACGCTGACCATAGCAAGCAGCCGTAGTCATGCTTCGCTTGCTCAGTATGTGGAATCGCTTGGCCTATCGTCACTAATCAGCTATATTCTTGGTGCTGATGATGTAAAGGAAGGTAAACCTAATCCTGAGCCTGTAAACAAAATACTTGGTATTTTCCGTTTCAAGGCAGAAGATACCCTTGTCGTTGGTGATACTACATTTGATATACAGATGGGTAAGAATGCCGGTACCATGACTTGTGGGGTGACATACGGCAACGGTAGCAGGGAAAGCCTTGCTGATGCAGATAGGGTGATAGATAATTTCAGTGAATTATTGGAATTGACTAAGTAAAGTTTTTATGTGCCAAAAGGAGATAGCAAAGCAAAAACGCACCTGCCAGAAACATCATTTACCACAACCGCATCACTTGAAAATCATAAGAAAAGTTCTCTCTGAACATGAGAAAGTGCAAAATCTTTCCCCCTGTTTCACATTACATTTTTGCACTTTTGCACTTTCTGAATCTATTTTCTGCAAAAACTGCAATCTGCACGAACTGCAACAACAAAGCATTCTCTTCAAAACCGCCATTTAAGGAGACACGTTATATATTTCACATCTTTAAACCAATAATCAACCATTTTTTAGCCTCAAGACCTTATCAATATATTTATTTATCCACACTTCCTTGCTTATGGTCCTCAACAATATCCTTTATGTACTTTATAAACTCTTCTTGGTTATCTACATACTGATTTGGCAATGTTGTAAGATATACTAATTCAGCTATGATACTACCTTTATTTTCTTTATACATTCTTTGATCTGCACGTTCTTCCGCCAGTTCGACTCTATATAAATGGTACGTATTAATTGTAAAGATTCCTTTATCTGTTTTTCCTCGATACAAGACACCTCCTAATAGTTCTATGTGGGTAGAATACTTATCGTACAATGGATGTATAATCTTAAAGCCATTCCCATCTTTCGGATATGTTTTTATTAGCGGATTAGTCAAAACTTCAGTAGTTCCCTTAAATACATTGCAAGAAAGACAAGCTACACATATGTTTTCCGGAAGGAATGTCCATTGTGGATGTTCATTCTTATATACGATGTGTTCACGATGCATGTGTACACATGCAAAAGGAACATGAATTCGACAAAAAGCACACAACTTATTTTGCTTTTTATACATATCGAATCTAAGATTTTTCTTAAAACTCTTGATATCTGTCTTATTTGAATCCCAATCAGAAACAACAAGTCCCTGGGCTTTATTCATCAATTCTTCAATTGCTTGCTTTTCTTTCGCAGTTGGCTGATAGGGCTCTTGAACAACAAAATCTTCTTTTTCCGTCATCGCTTGTTATTTGTATGTTTCAACAATTGTATTCAAAATAACCTTCATAGGGTCAATGTCACTTAGATGCCTTGATATTTCTTGCAGTTCATTCAATTCATCTACCACTTCTTTGGGCTGAATTGATTTATTTCCCATTTTCTCAAGCAATTTTCCGATACGTTCACCAAAATAACGATTTCTATCTGTTGCAGTCTTAAATACTTTCAATAAAACCTCTTCTGCAGACCATCCATATGTACATTCAGATATAGCAATTGCATTTAGATTATTTTCTTTATCCTTTTCTAATTGTATAACAGATGAGCGCTTCATCGGTAAATCAGATACCAACATGTGACTATGAGTTGCTATGAGAAGATGACAAACTTTGTTTGTAAGGGCTTTGTCAAGGTTATCAATTAATGTCATCTGCCAATTTGGATGCAAACTTAATTCTGGTTCATCTAACAAAATCAATGTGTGTGAATCATCTGCAGCTGCAGATATACTCAAGACAGTAGACAACACAGCAAATTCCCGGAACTCATTTCATCTGATCACTGAGGGTGTGTCAAAATGATGCACCCTCATTATATATCACAAAGCCCCTACTTTCACAAGCTGGGGCTTTGATATATCCTAAAGTTTTCGTATCTTTAGGCATACAAATTATACAATGCCAAAGATACATTATCATCCATAT
>JAZNWI010000215.1:0-11814 GCA_045593305.1 Clostridia bacterium
TCATTTTCTTTTCTTGTATATTCGCTGTATAGAATTCCGCGTTCTGCCTCTCTTATTCTTTGTGTAACAACCTGTTTTGCAGTCATTGCAGCAATTCTTCCGAAGTTTGCAGGTGTCACTTCTATATTAACGATGTCACCCTCTTCGTATTTCTTACTTATCTTCTTTGCATCAATTAAAGAAATTTCAAGTTGCTGGTCATTAACTTCTTCTACAACTGTCTTCTGTGCATACACACCGATTTTTCCTGTCTCACGGTCAAGCTCTACACATACATTCTGTGCTGATAAAAAGTTTCTCTTGTATGCGGCAATAAGTGCTGCTTCCAGTGCATCTAAAATTGTATCTTTATCAATACCTTTTTCCTTGCACAAATCCGTAAGCGCTGATAGTAATTCTTCGTTCATTTTTCAAATCCAACCTTTCTAAAATTCAAAGTGCAGTTTAATATAGGCTGCATCTTTTGTGTTTATTGTTATTGTTTCTTTTTCACATTCAAAAGAAATTCTGCCGTCTTCGTAGCTTTTTATAATTCCTGTAAACTCTTTTTTTCCGTTCATTTGCGAAAAGAGCTTTACATCCACTAAAGTTCCTATATAGTGAAGATATTCTCTCTCAGTTTTAAGCTTACGCTCAACACCGGGAGAAGAAACCTCAAGCAAATACTCTGTTTCAATAGGATCGTCTTTATCTATTTCGTCACCAAAGATGCGGGAAAATTCCTCGCAGTCGTTAATTCCAACACCGCCATCTTTATCGATAAAGATTCTCAGGATTTGCCTTCCATCTTCCTTTTTGAACTCTGCATCAACTACTGAAACTCCCAGAGTTTCTGCTACTTTATCACCGATTTCCATTGCTAAAAGTTCGGTTTTGTTCGCCAGAATAATCACCTCTTTTTAATTGTTTTAAAACTAAAGAGTGGGTTTTTGGACCCACTCTTTAGAAAAACTTCTATTTACATTGTTTATTATACCATGCATCCCAGAAAAAAGCAAGCTTTTTTTAGAAAATTCTTCATATTTATTATTCTAATGTAATAACATCGTCATCCAAATCCTCTAAAGGAGTTTTAGTGGTTGTCGGTTTCTTGGTCGGTGCCGGCGTATTAGTCGGCGAGCTTGTTGGCTCAGGTGTCTTTTCAGGCTCTTTTGTCGGTTCCTCGGTCTGCTCTGGTTCAGGCTCTTTCGTAGGCTCAGCAGTTTGAGTTACCTCAGGTGTTTTACCAGGTTTTTTGTTCATATTACCGGCTTTAAGAACTTTTTGTGAATGTTCATCTGAAATTCTAACCTTATCTGTCGGTGTTACTTCATATCCAAACACATCACGCATCAGGTTTGTAGTTTCTTCAAGATTTACTACAAAATATGAACCACCGCCTATGGTCTTGTTCTCTCCCGGCATTGTATATGTTGTTACACTTTCTCCTGAAAGCTTTGCAATATATCTAATGTACTTTGTTATATCGCCGGTTTCGATATTTGTCTTGATTTCCTTTGAAATCTGAGAGAAAATTGCAGGCACTTTCGGGAGTATGCTAAGGTTTACCTTTTGGTCAATAACAGCTTTGAAAAGCTCTTGCTGTCTTGTCACTCTATCGGTGTCACTTCCCGTTCCTACGCCATAATTACTCTTTCTATATCGTAAAAATTGCTGAATCTGGTTGCCTGAAAGTTTTTGAAGACCCGGTTTTAAATGAATATGCAAATTCTGGTACGGGTCATCATAATTCATTCCGCGACCTCTTCCCTCAACATCAGGAACATCAAATTCTACCGGTCCTAAAATATCAAACAATCTGTCAATAGATGAGAAAGAAAACTCTGCATAGTAGTTAATAGGTATTCCTGTTAATTGTGTTACTACTTCAGCCATAGCCTCTGCACCCACAATTTCACCCGAATTTTTCTTACTGCTTAAGGCATGAATTTCATTTATCTTTCTTGTAATCTTACGGTTTTCGATATATATTTTGGTATCTCGCGGAATGGACAAAAGATTTACCTTGGCAGCATTCGCATCGTATGCCGCTACCATTATGGTATCGCTTCTGAGTCCTGATTCGTCAACACCAAGCAGGAGTACATTTATTTTTCCGTTTTCGATAGGTGCTAAAATATTACTATCATCAAAAAGCCCGAATCCCATTATTACAAAAAGTAATGCAACAAGTGCTATGAATATAGCAATCAATATCTTGCCTATTTTCTTTTTTGCAGGCTTTTTTTCGGTTTCCTGAGAAATATTTTCCAGCTTAGCTAGCTGTTTCTCTTCCTTTTTCTGCTTTTTAATTTCTGCTTTTTTATTCTTTGGTCTAGCTCTTTTCACAATTTGAACCTCTCTTTGTGCCTGAGTTTAGTTAGCTGACGGTCTTTTAATTCCGCTCGTTGTAGGAGCAGGAGTCGCTGTAGGCTTAACCTCAGGCGTTTTTGTAGCTTCTGGTGTCTTAGTCGCCTTTGGTGTTGTGCTTACTGTCGGTTTCTCTGTAGCTTCAGGAGTCTTTGTAGCTTTTGGCGTCGCTGTAGGCTTAACCTCAGGCGTTTTTGTAGCCTTTGGTGTCGTGCTTGACTCCGGATTTTTTGTTGGTCTTGGAGATGTTGAAGCCTTTGGTGTTTCCTCCGGCTCATCTGTAGCATCAGGGCTTGCCGTTGGAGAAGGTGACGGAGAAGATAGTTTTACATCTTTTGAAATGCTTTTTCCGTCAGCAGAATGTATTGTTGCACCATCTGCTTCATATCCAAATGTTCCTTCTATAAGTTCTTTTACTGATGACATATAAGGGATCCAATAAGATGCACCATAGTCTAAACTGTTAGGTTCTCCTGGAAGTCCGTACAGATTTACATTTTCTGCCATTAAATCCTGTAGATTCAAAGCATATTTTGCCACATCACTGAATTCAAGGTTTGTTTTTAAGTTCTTACTGATTGTTTTATAAAGCTCAGGAATTTTTTCTATAATGGTAAGGTTAAGCTTTTGTTCAGCAATTGCCTTAACAAAACTTTGCTGTACCTTTGTTCTGTCTATATCCCCCATAGGATAGTGCCTGAAGCGTACAAGTTGTTCTGCCTTATCACCATCTAAAAGCTGATAACCTTTTTTAAGGTGTATTGAAAGTCCCTGCTCAGGGTCATCATAATTCATATTTTGTGGCACATCAAAATATACGCCACCCAAAGCATCTATAGTATCACGAAATGCTGATAAGCTGAATTCTACATAATAGTTTATTGGTAATTTTGTAAGACGGCTTACCGCCTCAATCGTTCCGTTTACTCCCTTTTTCTTTCCATCTTTTCTTATGGAATATGCAGAATTTATCTTCTGGTATCGGCTACCAACATACATTCTTGTATCACGCGGAATTGATAGTATGTTAACCTTGTTTTCATCAAGGTCATAGGATGCCACCATAATAGTGTCGGTTAAGGATGCTTCCTTATCAATTCCAACCAAAAGGAAATTCACCTTTCCTGTTTCCTTTTCAACCTCAACAATCTCGTCAACATCGTCATAGCCTGTAAACATACCGCCCATACCAATCATAAACAGGGATGCGGCAACTATAACAATTAATGATATTATAAATATAGTTATCTTTTTCTTCGTAAAAAACGGTTTTCTTACTTTCTTTCTTCTGCGTTTCAATTTGATTACCTCGTCTTTCTTTTAAACACAGTTCTGTATCCCAAAAAGAAGTTTATGTAGCTTCTTTAAAATAACATGCTCAGTAGCTTTGCAAAAAAGCAAAAGTACACACGCTATAATTATACTCCATCGGTATATTTTTGTCAATAATTTATATATGTATTCTATTGCTTTTCAATAAAAGTAATAGTATAATTAAATAAAGGAAAAAGCCACGCTGTGCGGACGTGACTTTTACACAAAAAAATATTAAGGGGAAGGTATTTTGTAAACCTTTCGGCTTACAAGTATATGTTAACATACTCTTATGTATTGGATATGAACTAATTGTGAATTTATTGTGAACTTTGAAGGAAATTTCTTATGAAAAAAAATGATTTTGTATTTATAGGAGTAATTGTATTTATCGCTGCTTTGGCTTTTTTATTCATACCAAAAGAAAGCGCAAATATTGCAAAAATAACGGTAGACGGAAATCTATATTCTACGGTGTCCTTAGAAAAAGATGCAAGGATTGAAATAAACGATACAAATGTTGCCGTGGTAAGAGACGGTGAAATTTATATGGAAAGTGCCACTTGCCCTGACAAACTGTGTGTACACCAAGGCAAAATTTCTGATAGTTCAAAAAAAATAATCTGTCTTCCAAACAGGGTTATTATTGAGGCATTAAAAGAAAGTTCCATAGATACGGTGGTGAGATGATGAGTGCTAAAAAAATTTCATACATTTCTATGCTTTCGGCACTTGCCATAGTGTTCGGGTACATAGAAAGCCTTTTCCCTGCCGCTCCGATTCCCGGAATAAAGCTTGGCCTTTCTAACATTGTAATATTGTTTGCCCTTTACAAAATGGATAAATCTTCAGCATTTTTCATTATGCTTATAAAGGTGCTTACAACCTCCCTTTTATTCAGCGGATTGAATGTTTTCTGGTACTCATTTTTCGGTGGTCTTTTAAGCCTTATTGCAATGCTAGGCTTTAAAAAGTTCTTTTCTGTTTCAGGAATCAGCATGATCGGCGGCGTGTGCCACAATGTGGGTCAGCTTTTAGTTGCGGCATTTATGATGCAGACTAAAGCAGTGTTCGTTTACCTTCCTACCCTTTTAATTTCAGGTGTTATTGTTGGATTTATCACAGGAACTGTGTGCAGTATTATTTTAAAAAGAAATATAAAAATGTAAAAAGTATGTCAGTTATGACATACTTTTTATTCTTTCCAGAGCGTCTTCTAAAGCCTCCAGCATTTCCTCTTTTTTTGAAATTGTAAATACCTTTGCTTTAAGTTCATTTGAGTGTGGAATTCCCTTAATATACCAGGCAATATGTTTTCTTGCTTCAAGCACACCTCGGGTTTCCCCCTTTAATTCACATACAAGGTTCACATGGCGGATTGCCTCTTCAATTTTCTCTTTATCTTTCGGGAAATAGGTTATTTTTCCTGTTTCTAAATACTCAGAAATCTGCCTGAAAATAAATGGATTCCCCTGTGCACCGCGACCTACCATAACCCCGTCACAGCCTGTATATTCAAGCATTCTTTTTGCATCTTCGCCTGAAAAAATATCTCCGTTTCCGATTACAGGAATTTTTACGCTTTCCTTAACCTTTCGTATAGTATCCCAATCAGCATTTCCCTGATAAAACTGTTCCCTTGTTCTTCCGTGTATGGTTATCATATCGGCACCATTTGCCTCCAGAACTTTCGCAAATTCAGGTGCAGTTTCACTGTCCCAGCCCTTTCTTATTTTCACAGTAACAGGTACTGTTGCAGCATCTTTTGCTGCTCTTACCACTCTGCCTGCAAGCCCGGGATTTTTCATAAGGCTGCTTCCATCTCCGTTGTTTACAATTTTCGGCATTGGGCATCCCATATTTATATCAATTGCAGAGGGAGAAAACTCCTCAACTTTTGGTATAATCTCACCTATTATGTCTGGTTCTGAGCCGAAAATCTGAATTGAAGCAGGTCTTTCTCTCTCATCCAGCATCATCAGGGATGCCGTTTTTTTATCTTTATAATAAAGTCCCTTTGCGCTAACCATTTCTGTGGTTAACCCTTCCGCTCCATAGCCTTTGCAAATAAGCCGGAATGCAAGGTCAGTAACCCCAGCCATTGGTGCTAAATAAATCTTTTGTATCAAAATCCATCCTCCATGATAACAGAACAAGTTTCCATTCTTTTTACTTCGCACATATTTAACTTTTCTGTTTTTATAAAGTCATTTATACTTTATCATTTAAGATTTTTCTTGTCAATAAAAATGTCACAATAAATTGCCAATTTTGTAAGTAATTTTCTGCAAAAATGCCCATTCAAAACAGCCCGTATTTATTTGACAAATACCTTATTTTATTGTATCATATATAGTATATATAAGAAAGGTGGAAAAGATTATGAATATACTTTATGTAACATCCGAAGCTGCTCCTTTTGTTAAGACCGGTGGTCTTGGTGATGTGGCCGGTTCTTTACCTTTAACACTTAAGGAAAAAGGTGTTGATGCACGCGTAATCCTACCTCTATACAGATGTATAGACCAAAAATACAAAGACATGATGAAGTATATAGACAACATCTATATCAATATGGGTTGGAGAAGCCAGTATTGTGGAGTTTTTGAACTTGACTGGCACGGAACAACCTATTATTTTGTTGATAACGAGTTTTACTTTAACGGTCCTGGTCCTTATGACCATATTCATTTAGATTGTGAAAAATTTATATTTTTCTCAAAGGCTGTTTTGTCACTGCTTCCTACACTGGGATTCCGTCCTGATGTTATTAACTGCAACGACTGGCAATCAGCTCCTATCCCTGTTCTTTTGGATACATTCTACGATAACCCATTCTATCGTGGTATCAAGACTGTTATGACAATTCATAACTTGAAGTTCCAGGGCAGATGGAATCTTGATAAGATTAAGGATGCTTTGGCAATTGACGATTATTACTTTACTGCAGATAAGCTTGAGTATTACAAAGATGCAAACCTTCTAAAGGGCGGTCTTGTTTATGCTAACAAGATTACAACTGTATCTGAAACTTATGCAAAGGAAATTACAACTGCTGAATTTGGTGAAGGTCTTGACGGACTTTTATATGCTCGCCAGAATGACACAGTTGGTATCGTAAATGGTATTTCAGATGACTGGAGTCCAAAAACTGACCCATTCATTTTTGAAAACTTTACAGAAAAGTCACTTGCTAAAAAGAAAATCAACAAGACAGAGCTTCAAAAAGAGCTTAACCTACCTGTTGATGAAAACAAGATGATGATTGGTATCGTTTCAAGACTTACCGACCAAAAAGGCTTTGACCTTATTGCTTATGCTATGGAACGCCTTTGCGAAGGTGGTTACCAGATAGTAGTTTTGGGAACAGGCGATGAAAACTATGAAAATATGTTCCGTCACTATGCATGGAAGTACCCTGACAGAGTTTCTGCCAATATCTTCTTCTCAAATGAACTATCACACAAGATATATGCAGCCTGTGATGCATTCTTGATGCCGTCACGCTTTGAGCCATGCGGTCTTTCACAGCTTATTTCAATGAAATACGGATGTCTTCCTATAGTCCGTGAAACAGGCGGACTTTCTGATACTGTTATTCCTTACAACGAATTTACAGGCGAAGGTACAGGCTTTTCATTTATGCCATATAATGCAGACGACATGATGACCGTTGTAAACTACGCAATGCGCACTTACTATGACAATCCTGATGCATGGACTAAGCTTGTTAAGAACGCTATGGGTCAGGATTTCTCATGGAATGTTTCTGCAGATAAATATATTGCCCTTTATGAAGAGCTTTCAGGAATTAAATTAGAAAAGCCTGCTCCAAAAGCTGCCGCTAAAAAAGCAACAACTAAAAAGGTTTCTGAAAAGAAAGCTGAAGATGCACCAAAGACTACAACTAAAAAGGCTGTTAAAAAAGCTGAGTCTGCTAAAGCTGAAGTAAAAGCTGAAGCTCCTAAAAAGGCAAAAACAGAAAAGAAGGCTGAACCAAAAAAAGAAACTGTAAAAAAGCCTGCAGCTAAAAAGCCTACTAAGAAAGCATAATTTTGAAAGGAATTTTAGATAAATGGAAAAAATCAAACTGAATCAAGCCGAGACAGACTTGAGAAATGAAATTATCGGCAAATTATCACGCCATTTTGGTAAGACACTAGAAGATGCTACTCCAAAAATGGTGTATACTGCATGTGCATTGACTGCCCGTGACAAGATTATGGAGCGTTGGGCAGTTTCTCACAAAACTGTTAAGGAAGAAGGCTCAAAGAAGCTTTACTACCTATCATTTGAGTTCTTGATGGGAAGACTTTTAGCATCAAATGTACTAAATCTTATGCAGACAAAGACATATGTTAAAGCTTTAAAGTCAATGGGCTATGAGCTTTCTGATATTGTTGAGCTTGAAAACGATGCTGGTCTTGGTAATGGCGGTCTTGGTCGTCTCGCTGCCTGCTTTATGGACTCACTAACTACAATGGACCTTCCTGCATACGGCTGTACTCTTCGTTATGAATACGGTCTATTCAGACAGAAAATTGTTGACGGTTATCAGACAGAGCTTCCTGATACCTGGCTTGAAAATGGTAATGCCTGGGAAATTGCTCGTCCTGAAGAAGCTGTAACTGTACGCTTCGGCGGTCAGGTTTACACCGATTGGATTGACGGACATTTCTCTTGCCGTTATGAAAATGAACATACAATTATCGCTATGCCTTACGATGTTCCGCTTGTTGGTTATGATTCAAAAATTGTAAACAAGCTTCGTCTATGGTCAGCAAAAGCTCCGGATGTTATGAATATGCAGGAGTTTAACTCAGGTAACTATATCCGTTCAACTGAAGAAAGACAG
Source organism: Clostridia bacterium (assembly GCA_045593305.1). Lineage (GTDB taxonomy): Bacteria > Bacillota > Clostridia > UBA1381 > UBA1381 > UBA1738. Next base: position 8,519 of record JAZNWI010000215.1, read on the forward strand.
CTTGCAGAGCTTATTTCTAAGGTTCTATACCCTGAAGATAACCACACAGAAGGTAAGGAACTTCGCTTAAAGCAGCAGTATTTCCTTGTTTCTGCAACACTTCAGTGGATTTTAAGAGAATATGAGGATAGATACGGCACAGACTGGAAGAATCTTCCTGAAAAGGCTGTTATCCACATTAACGATACTCACCCTACCCTTGCAATTCCTGAACTTATGCGAATTCTTATTGATGAAAAGGGGCTTGGTTGGGACGAAGCATGGGATATTACCACAAGAACTTTTGCTTACACAAACCACACAGTTTTAAGTGAAGCTCTGGAAAAGTGGCCTCTTGACATGGTTAAGAGAATTCTTCCTCGTGTTACAATGATTATTGAGGAAATTAACAGAAGACTTATGATTACTCTTCAGGAAGTTTATCCTGATGACTGGGGTAAGCAGAAGTGGATGGCTATTATTTCTGATGATCAGGTATTTATGGCTAACCTCTGTCTTGCAACTTGTTTCGCTATTAACGGCGTATCAGGTCTTCATACACAGATTCTTACATCTGATATTTTTGCAGACTACTACCGCTTGAAGCCTGAGCGTTTCCACGCTATCACAAACGGTATTACATTCCGTCGTTGGATTGGTAATGCAAACCCTGAGCTTGTTGACCTTATCACTTCAAAAATCGGTAAGGGCTGGCTTAAGGATTACAAGAAGCTTGAAAAACTTAAGAAATTTGCAGACGACCCTGAATTCCAGGAAGCATTTGCTAAAATTAAGCGCGATAACAAGCTTCGTCTTGCCCAGTACATTAAAGAACACAATGGTATTGAAATAAATCCTGACTCTATCTTTGATGTGCAGGCAAAGAGACTTCATGAGTACAAGAGACAGCTTTTGAACATCCTTCATATTCTTTATGATTACAATATGCTGCTTGATAATCCTGATATGGAATACACACCAAAGACATATATTTTCGGTGCAAAGGCTGCCCCTGGTTATAAGAGAGCAAAGCTTATTATTAAGCTTATCAATTCTGTTGGAGAAAAGATTAACAATGACCCTCGAATTGGCGGCAAAATCAAGGTTGTATTCCTTGAAAACTACGGTGTTTCAATCGCCGAAAAGCTTGTTGTTGCAGCTGATGTTTCAGAGCAGATTTCAACTGCAGGTAAAGAGGCTTCAGGTACAGGTAACATGAAGTTTATGCTAAACGGTGCTGTAACTGTTGGTACTCTTGATGGTGCAAATGTCGAAATGCTTGAACAGGTTGGCGAAGACAATATCTATATCTTCGGTCTTAAGGCTGACGAAGTTGCAGCAAGACTTAAGTTCAATAACTCTGATGAAGTTAAAACTATTTATTCAACAAATGCTCCGCTAAGACGAGCTTTAGAACAGCTTATTTCAGGCGAGCTTGAGAACGAAAATACACAAATTTTCCGTGACCTATACCAAACACTTCTATTTGGTGATTACGGATATCCTGACACATACATGGTTCTTCGTGACTTTGAAGCATACTGCAATATTCATGCACAGGTTTCAAAGGATTACAACAACAAGGCACTTTGGTGGCATAAGGCTATTATGAATACAGCAAGTTCCGGCTTCTTCTCATCAGACAGAACTATTGCTGACTACAACAATAACATCTGGCACCTTAAAAATATCTAAACCCTTAAATTATTGAGGGACTGAAAATTCAGTCCCTCATTATTCTTTTTTGGAGATTTACTATGAAAATTGAACACAATTCCCAAAGTCTTTTCTACCGCACTCCTTTTGGAAGTGCTACAAAAAGCAGCAAGGTTACTATTCGTATTGCCCTTGCCCAATTTGGCATACCTTCACATATCCGCTTGGTAACAGAGTTTAGAGGTGAAACAAAAAGCTTTCCTATGGCTTATGTTTTCTCCTCCTGCGATAATTCGGTGTACGAAGTAGTTTTAGATATGCCGGATAATACGGGACTGCTTTTCTACTATTTCGATATTGGCGAAAATGGTAGCTCTATATACTATGGTAATAATGAAGATGCTCTTGGCGGAATTGGAAAGGTTTATGATAAGATTCCTGACAAAAAATATCAAATAACAGTTTATGACGAGAACTTTACAACACCTCTCTGGTGGAAAAATAGTATCTGCTACCAGATTTTCCCTGACCGCTTTTGCCGTTCAGAAGAAAGCGAAGAAAATCTTGCAAAAAGACATGATATTATAAAGAGAAACTGGGGCGATGACCCATTCTATAAGCCGGAGCAATTTGGCGGAAAGTATCTTGCAAATGACTTTTTCGGCGGGACTTTAAAAGGCATAGAGGAAAAGCTTTCCTATCTCAAGGATTTGGGAATCTCCTGCATATATTTAAACCCGATTTTTAAAGCATACTCAAACCATCGCTACGATACAGGTGATTACAAAACAATTGACCCGATTTTAGGCGATGAAAAGGATTTTATGCGGCTTTGTAAAATCGCTGAAAGTTATGGCATTCGCATTATTTTAGACGGCGTATTTAACCATACAGGAAGCGACAGCCTTTACTTTAACAAAAACGGTTCATATTCATCTGTTGGTGCATATCAGTCAAAGGAATCTCCTTACTATTACTGGTTCCGATTCAGCGAACATCCTGACAAATACGAGTCCTGGTGGGGCATTGATACTTTGCCACAGGTGGAAGAAAATTGCAAAGATTTTCAGGAATATATCTTAACCGACAAGGATTCTGTTGTTAAGCACTGGCTAAAAAAAGGAGCTTCCGGCTGGAGGCTTGATGTTGTTGATGAACTTCCTGACTTTTTCGTTAAAATATTAAGAGCAGAAGTTAAAAAGCAAGACCCTGACGCTGTTATTATCGGTGAGGTTTGGGAGGATGCATCACATAAGGTTGCCTATGACGAGCTTCGTGAATATTTCTTGGGCGAAGAGCTTGATTCTGTAATGAACTATCCGCTTCGCAGTGCTTTAATTGACTATGTTACAGGAAATATTGATGCAAAAGCTTTTGAAAAGCGAATTATGAGCCTTAAGGAAAACTACCCCCCTCCTGCTTTCTATTCTCTATTCAACTTCTTATCAAGCCATGATACCGAAAGAATTTTAACTGTTCTCGGCGGTAAAAACTATGGAAGTAAAGATGAACAATGCATAGCAAGACTTTCGGCTGATGATAAAGAACTTGCAAAAAGAAAGCTTAAATGTATAATAACACTTCAAATGTTGCTTCCGGGTGTTCCAGTAATTTTCTATGGCGATGAAGCAGGTCTTGAGGGATACCGCGACCCATTCTGC
>JAZNWI010000216.1:0-4609 GCA_045593305.1 Clostridia bacterium
CCCTGAAACCTCCGGCGATGGGCTTGGGCTTTCGTCCGCTGTAGCTCCTACAACGCCGCTATGGTTATTGTCACAGTATTTTGTTGGAAGTGTTCCTCGTGCAAAGTACTCCGTCTTTCCGTGCCTGCATCCTGAAGATGAAAGTTTTCCGGTAAGCTGACACACTGAAACTGCGGTTACGCTATCCGGCTTTTCAAATTCCTTTTCTTCTGTACCGTCATGGATTTGCTCCATAACTTTCTTCCACACCTGTGTGGATATATTTGTTCCGCCTACCGATTTTTTAGCGTCATAGCCGTACCATGCAGCACCTACATATTTTGTAGTAAATCCGCAGAACCACTTGTCTTTGTTATCATTACTTGTACCGGTCTTTCCGTATGCCGTTACATTTGAAAGTCTTGCATTTCGACCTGTTCCTGCGCTTCCGTTTACTACGTCCTTTAAGAAACTAGTCATAATAAATGCATTTGCTTCGCTTAAAACTCGTCTCTTTTCAGGCTCTGTTTCAAGCAACACCTTGCCTGATGAGTCAAGTACCTTTGTATATGTGTGGGGAGTCATATATACTCCGTCATTTGCAAATACAGCATAGGCTGCCGCCATTTCTTTTGGTGACACTCCTTTATCCATACCGCCAAGACCAAGGGCACTTAAGTTTTTATCGTTATTTGTAAGGCTTGTGAATCCAAGCTTCTTGGTCATAAATTCATAGCTCTTTTCTACCCCAAGAGTTTGAACCGTTTTAACTGCCGGTATATTAGCAGAAATCTCAATAGCGCGTCTTACAGATACGTCACCCTTAAATCCTGAGTAAGAGTTCTTTGGTGACCATGTTCCTATTGTAAGCGGTGCATCTGTGATAATAGTTGCCGCTGTGATTTTTCCGTTTTCCAAAGACGGTGCATATGCAGAAAGTGGCTTAATTGACGAACCAGGTTGACGCTTTGACTGAGTTGCTCGGTTAAGGCCACGACTTTCGGTTTTTGCACCGATTCCGCCTACAATTCCCTTGATTCCGCCGGTTTTAGGGTCAATCACAACCATAGCAGACTGAACTCCGCTTGAAGCGCCAGGGAAGTTTGCGGTATTTTCGTATACGCTTTCCATAGCTTCCTGAACAGCTACGTCCATTGTTGTATAAATCTTAAGACCTCCGCCAAATACCTGACTTGATGCAAAGGTCTGTGAATAACCTTTTTGTTCCTGAAGGTCATCAATAACATCATTTATAACCTGATCCACAAAGTAGCTGTAAATCGAGCTGTTTAGTGCACTTCTTGAATCATTGACACCAAGTGGCGATGCTACCGCCTGCTGATATTCTTCCTCGCTTATTTTCTCAAGCTCATACATTTTCATAAGCACAGTATTTCGCTTGTTTGTACAATTTTCAGGATTCTTAAATGGGTCAAAACGGGTTGGTGCCTGAGTTATTCCCACAATCATAGCAGCTTCCGGAAGTGTCAGGTCGATAGCTTTTTTAGAAAAATACATCTTTGCCGCAGCTTCTAGCCCATAACACTGGTTACCAAAGTAGCTTATATTTAAGTATGTTGTTAAGATTTCGTCCTTGGTAAATCGTTTTTCCAAGGCAAGAGCTCTCATTATTTCCTTTATCTTTCGGGTAACGGTTTTATCTCTTTCATTGGTTATATTCTTCATTACCTGCTGTGTTATGGTACTTCCGCCATAAGACGGTGATTTTCCTGTAATTTTTGAGGTAAACCAGCCGAAAATCGCACCTGTTGTTCTCTTTAAGTCAACCCCGCCGTGCTTTAGGAATCTTTCATCCTCAATGGCAATAGCCGCCTCTTTTGCAACCCGGGGTATCTTGTCAGAATCAACCCACTCACGATTTCCGTCATCGTGCAAAAATGCAACTTCGGTGGAGTTTCCGTCTTTGTCGTCTGCATATATAATGGAGGAGAAGTTGTAAGCAATACCTTCAAAGTCAAGATCATCTACCTCATTCGAAATTGCGGCATACATTCCTGCACCCACACCAAGCACAACAACAAAGCCTATCACTAAGCAAATAATTCCAACCGCACCGGCTTTTCTTAAGAAAATAGCTTTCTTTACCTTTTTCTTGGATCTTCGCTTTTGTTCAAAATAGGCTCTTGCCTGAGCATTTTCGTCTGTTCGTACTGCTCTTTCGGTCCCTTTAAATTCACGGGTTTTAACTGTATGTTTCACGCTCGGTGTCTTTTTTGCGACTCCGCTTCTCCCGCCTCTCGCTCTTGCGCGTTTCACTTCTTTCCACCTCCCGGGTAAGTTACATTTATATCCAATTATATTATAGTACAAAAATTAGATTTATGCAACAAAATTCACGAAAAAAACATATTTGTATAAAAGCTGTAAAATTGGAAAATATAACTAAAATAATATACTATTTCAAATTACAAAAAAGGAGAGCTTCGTATGAAAAATTTACGCCTTATCATGCTTGCATCCGTTGCCGTCGCAGGCATTATTCTTATTGTTTCTTGTTCAACAAATAACAACCCTGAAAATATGGATGACAAAAACGGCAAACGCCAGGTTATGTCAGACAAAAATGACATTGAAAAGGATGCTGAAGCTGTTATTTCCACCACCTCACCTATATTTATTATGCGTCTTTCCGGCGAAACTCTTACACTTTATGAAATTTCAGGAAGTGAAGAAAATCCTGTAACTGCCATAAATATTGACCCGTCATATTATCCTCCTGAAGATATTAAGGAATTAAATAAGGGGATACTCGCATACAGTAAAGAGGATGGTTTTTCAAAACTTGAAAATTATACAAACTAAAAGCAGGGGAATTTGTGAACAAATTGGTAATTTTACCCTTATAGGTCTTGACAATGGCTAAAATAGGGATATAATAGTAATATTAGCAGTCTTAGACTTAGAGTGCTAAAAAGTATCAGGAGGCGAAATTATGAACATTAAACCACTATCAGACAGAGTTGTTATAAAGATGTTAGAGGCTGAAGAAACAACAAAAGGCGGTATCATTTTAACAAGTGCTGCACAGGAAAAGCCACAGGTTGCTGAGGTTTGCGCTGTAGGTCCCGGCGGAATTGTTGACGGACACGAGGTTAAGATGGGGCTTAAGGTTGGTGACAAGGTTCTGATCTCAAAATATGCCGGAACAGAAGTTAAGCTTGACGGCAACGAATATACAATCGTAAGACAGTCAGATGTTCTGGCTATTGTTGAATAATTGGAGGGATTTTAAATGGCAAAGCAGATACTTTTCGGTGAAGATGCAAGACACGCTTTAGAGAGCGGTATTAACCAGCTTGCAGACACCGTTAAAATCACACTTGGACCAAAGGGCAGAAATGTTGTTTTGGACAAAAAGTTCGGTGCACCAATCATCACAAATGACGGTGTTACAATAGCTCGTGAAATTGAGCTTGATGACCCGTTTGAAAATATGGGTGCTCAGCTTGTTAAAGAAGTTGCTACTAAAACTAATGACATAGCAGGTGACGGTACAACAACTGCAACACTACTTGCCCAGGCTTTGGTTCGTGAAGGAACAAAGAATGTTACAGCAGGTGCTAACCCAATGATCGTAAGACGCGGTATCCAGAAAGCAGTTGATGTAGCAGTTAAAGAGCTTCTTTCAAATGCACAGAAAGTAAACGGCAAGGCGGACATCGCAAGAGTTGCCGCAGTTTCTGCCGCAAACGATGAAATTGGCGAACTTATTGCAGAAGCAATGGAAAAGGTTACATCGGACGGCGTTATCACAGTTGAAGAATCAAAGACTGCTGAAACATATTCTGATATCGTTGAGGGTATGCAGTTTGACCGTGGATACATTTCTCCATACATGGTTACAGATACCGACAAGATGGAAGCAGTTTTAGACGATGCTTATATACTTATCACAGACAAAAAGATTTCTAACATTCAGGAAATCCTGCCACTTTTAGAGCAGATTGTTCAGATGGGCAAAAAGCTTATGATTATCGCAGAAGATGTTGAGGGCGAAGCTTTAACAACACTTATCTTAAATAAGCTTCGCGGAACATTCGTTTGTGTTCCTGTAAAGGCACCTGGTTTTGGTGACAGAAGAAAGGCTATGCTTCAGGATATTGCAACACTGACAGGCGGTCAGGTTATTTCAGAAGAACTTGGCCTTGACCTTAAGGACACTCAGGTGTTCCAGCTTGGTCGTGCAAAGCAGGTTAAGATTCAGAAAGAAAACACAATTATCGTTGACGGTATGGGTGACAAAGATGCAATCAAGGCTCGTGTTAACCAGATAAGAACAGAGCTTGAAAATACAACTTCAGAATTTGATAAAGAAAAGCTTCAGGAAAGACTTGCAAAGCTTGCAGGCGGAGTTGCTGTAATCAAGGTTGGTGCTGCAACAGAAACTGAAATGAAAGAAATGAAGTACAGAATTGAAGACGCTTTAGCTGCTACAAAGGCTGCAGTTGAAGAGGGTATCGTTGCAGGTGGCGGAACAAGCTACATCAACATTATCCCAACAGTTGCAAAGCTTTTGGACGAAACAGAGGGCGACGAAAAGACAGGTGTTCAGATTGTACTAAAGGCTTTAGAAGAACCTGTTAGACAGATTGCAAAGAACGCAGGCCTT
>JAZNWI010000217.1:0-13398 GCA_045593305.1 Clostridia bacterium
TGAAAATCAAACTCGCACAACCTGGCGCGAATATTCGCTTATTGAAGCAAAGCCTCACGGCGATTATAAAGAGGAAATCACCTGGAGCGAATTTAATAAAAAAGCAAACCGCTTTGCAAACCTGTTATTATCAAGAGGAATCAAAAAAGGTGACAAGGTTGCCATTCTTCTTATGAACTGCATTGAGTGGCTACCAATTTACTTTGGTATTTTAAAGACAGGAGCTTTAGCAGTTCCTTTAAACTACAGATATACTGCAGACGAAATTAAATATTGCCTTAAACTATCAGATTCTGATGCAATTATTTTCGGCCCTGAATTTACAGGTCGTATTGAAGAAATCTGTGATAGAATTCCTAAAGTTAAAATGTGGTTTTATGCAGGCGAAGATTGTCCTTCCTTTGCAGAAAGTTATGATAGATTAGTTACATACTGTTCTTCTCATGCTCCTGACATCAAACTAAAGGATGAAGATGAAGCGGCAATCTATTTCTCATCAGGAACTACAGGTTTTCCAAAAGCTATTATACATAACAACGAAAGCCTTATGCATGCTGCAATGACAGAACAAAACCACCATTCACAAACTAAGGAAGATGTTTTCTTATGCATACCTCCTCTTTATCATACAGGTGCAAAAATGCACTGGTTTGGAAGCTTTTTGGTTGGTGGTAAAGCTGTTCTTCTAAAAGGTGTAAAACCTGAATGGATTTTAAAGGCTGTATCAGAAGAAAAATGTAGTATCGTTTGGCTATTGGTTCCTTGGGCACAGGAAATTCTTGATGCAATAGACTCTGGCGATATTGATTTATCACAATATAAGCTTGACCAGTGGAGACTAATGCACATAGGTGCTCAGCCTGTACCTCCTAGTCTTATCAATCGCTGGTTAAAGGTGTTCCCTAACCACAAATACGATACAAACTATGGTCTTTCAGAATCTATCGGCCCTGGTTGCGTTCACCTTGGTGTTGAAAATATACATAAGGTTGGAGCTATCGGTAAAGCAGGATACGGTTGGGAAACAAAGATTGTTGATGAAAACAGAAATGAAGTAGCACGCGGTGAAGTCGGCGAGCTTGCAGTTAAAGGTCCCGGCGTTATGAACTGCTACTACAAAGACGAAAAAGCAACTGATGAAGTTTTGGCTGACGGCTGGCTATTTACAGGAGATATGGCTCAGGAAGATGAAGACGGATTTATCTTCTTGGTTGACCGTAAAAAAGATGTTATCATTTCAGGTGGTGAAAACCTCTACCCTGTTCAGATAGAAGATTTCCTTCGTAAGAACGATAAAATCAAAGATGTTGCAGTTATCGGTCTTCCTGATGCAAGACTTGGTGAAATTGCAGCAGCAATTGTTGAAGTTAAGCCTGATATGACATTATCTGAAGAGGAACTTGAAGACTTCTGCTATGATCTTCCGCGTTATAAGCGTCCACGAAAGATTATTTTTGCAGATGTTCCAAGAAATCCTACCGGAAAGATTGAAAAACCGAAGCTTCGTGAAATGTACGGCGTTAAGTCTGTTGTTGCCCACGAAAATGAAATTGGAAGATAATATAGCAAAAGGAGAACAGAAGCTATGAAAAAACTTTTATTAGGAAATGCAGCGGTTGCGCAAGGTGCATACGAAGCAGGTGTGCGTGTTGTTGCCTCCTACCCTGGTACACCAAGTACCGAAATTACTGAAAACATTGTTAAATATGACGAAATTTATGCTGAATGGTCACCTAATGAAAAGGTTGCGGCAGAAGTTGCAATCGGTGCATCAATTGGCGGCGCTCGTGCAATGAGCTGTATGAAACATGTGGGACTTAATGTTATGGCTGACCCTATTTTTACTGTAAGCTACACAGGTGTTAATGGCGGTCTTGTTTTCTGTGTTGCAGATGACCCTGGCATGCACTCATCACAAAACGAACAGGATTCACGCCACTATGCAAAAGCTTCAAAAATTGCAATGCTTGAACCTTCTAATTCACAGGAATGTAAAGAATATACTCGTTTAGCATTTGAATTGTCCGAAGAATTTGATACTCCTGTATTTATCCGTCTTTCTACTCGTATTTCACACTCACAAAGTCTTGTAGAAATCGGTGAGCGTGCAGATACTCCCCTTAAGGACTATGAAAAAAATATTGGCAAGTATGTTATGATGCCGGCAAACGCTGTGAAGCGTCATGTAGTAGTTGAAGACAGAATCAAAAAGCTTACTGATTTTGCTGAAAACTCAAACTTTAATACAGTTGAAATGAATGATACAAAAATTGGTATTATCACATCTGGTATCTCATATATGTATGCAAAGGAAGCTCTGGGAGATAATGCAAGCTACTTGAAGCTTGGTATGGTCTACCCTCTTCCTGAAAAACTTATCCGTGATTTTACCGAAAAAGTAGATAAGGTTTATATTATCGAAGAACTTGATCCAATCATTGAAGAACATTGTAAGGCTTTAGGTGTTGAAGTTATTGGCAAAGATATTTTCACTCTCCTTGGTGAATATACTCCTACAATGATTAAAAGTGCTATTCTTGGCACCACCCCACCTGAATCTTGTGAAATAGAAGAAACAATTCCTGCAAGACCACCGGTTCTTTGCCCGGGATGCCCTCACAGAGGTGTATTCTATGTTCTTAAGAAATTAGGACTTGTGGTTTCAGGAGACATCGGATGTTATACTTTAGGTGCTATTCCTCCTCTTGCAAGTGTTGATACAACAATTTGTATGGGAGCATCTGTTTCAGCAGCACTTGGTATGGCAAAAGCTAGAGGCAGCGAATTTAACAAGAAGCTTGTCAGCGTAATTGGTGATTCAACATTCATGCACTCAGGTATTACTGGTCTTATTGATATTGTATATAACAAAGGCAATAACACAGTAATCATTCTTGATAACTCAATTACAGGTATGACAGGTCATCAGGATAACCCTACAACAGGATATACAATCCGTGGTGAAGAAACAAAGCAAGTGAACCTATTAACTCTTTGTAAAGCTGTTGGAATTGATCATGTAACAGTCGCTGACCCGTTTGACATTAAGAACTTTGAAAAGGTTGTTAAGGAAGAAACAAACCGCGAAGAGCCATCAGTAATCATCGCTCAGCGCCCATGCGCACTTCTGAAAACAGTTAAATATACAGGTCACTGCACTGTTACCGAAAACTGTAAGAAGTGTAAGATGTGTATGAAACTTGGTTGTCCTGCTATTTCTGAAACAGCTGACGGCAATATTAAGATTGACCTTACACAATGTAACGGCTGCGGACTATGTATGAATGTATGTCCGTTTGATGCAATTATAAAGGAGGACTAACAAATGACCAAGAAAATTATGATAGTTGGCGTAGGCGGTCAGGGAACTCTTCTTGCTAGCCGTATATTAGGTAATACAGTTATAAATGAAGGTTATGATGTTAAGGTTTCTGAGGTTCACGGAATGAGCCAGAGAGGCGGAAGCGTTGTTACTTATGTTAAATATGGTGATGAGGTTTACTCTCCTATCATCGATAAGGGCGAAGCTGACATAATCCTTGCCTTTGAAATGCTTGAAGCATACCGTGCAATTCCATTTTTGAAAAAAGACGGAAAGCTTATTGTTAATACTCAGGAAATTGACCCTATGCCGGTAATTACGGGTGCGATGAAATATCCTGAAAATATTGAAGAGAAACTTAAGGCAAAATTAGATGTTACTTTAGTTGATGCTTTATCACTTGCTGAAAAAGCAGGAAACTTTAAGGCTGTAAATGTCGTTTTAATCGGCGTTATGGCAAAAAGCACCGATATTGCTTATGAAAAATGGATAGAAACAATTAAGACAACTGTTCCTCCAAAATTCTTGGACATCAATTTAGAAGCTTTTAACTTAGGTTATAATTTATAGGAGGCGATAAAAATGGCAATGTGGCAAAAGGAAATAGAAACAATGCCAAGAGAAGAGCTACGCAAGCTTCAAAGCGAAAGACTAGTGTGGCAGGTAAAAAGAATGTATGAAAATGTGGAACTATTCCGCAAAAGAATGGACGAAAAAGGTCTTACTCCTGATGATATAAAATCAGTTGATGACCTTCCAAAACTTCCATTTTCATACAAACAGGACTTACGAGATTACTATCCGTACGGACTATTTGCAGTTCCTATGCACGACATTGTCCGTGTTCACGCATCAAGCGGCACAACAGGAAAGAAAATCGTTGTTGGCTATACACAAAATGACCTTGATGCCTGGGATGACGGCGTTGCCAGAATGATGACAGCAATTGGTCTTGGTAAGGACGATTTTGTTCAAGTTTCCTATGGTTATGGTTTGTTTACTGGTGGTCTTGGTGCGCACAGTGGAGCAACAAAGCTTGGCGCTACCGTAATTCCTATTTCCTCAGGAAATACTCATAACCAGATTCAAACAATGGTTGACTTTGGTTCCACTGCTCTTTGCTGTACTCCATCATACGCTTTATACCTTGGCGAATCAATTGAAGAAGCAGGTCTAAAGGATAAGCTTAAACTAAAGGCCGGCATTTTCGGTGCAGAACCTTGGACAGAAGAAATGCGACACGCTATCGAAGATAAGCTTGGACTTAAAGCTTATGATATTTATGGTTTATCAGAAATTATGGGTCCGGGTGTTGCTTGTGAATGTGAATATCAGTGCGGTATGCATGTTTGGGAAGATATGTTCATTCCTGAAATAATTGATCCGGACACAGGCGATGTTCTTCCTTACGGCGAACAAGGAGAACTTGTATTTACAACAATTACAAAAGAGGGCTTCCCTCTTATCCGCTATCGAACTCGTGATATCTGCCAGCTAATCGCAGAGCCGTGTAAGTGCGGAAGAACTCATATTCGTATGAAGAAACCTTGTGGCAGAAGCGACGATATGCTTATCATCCGTGGTGTGAATGTATTCCCATCACAAATTGAGGAAGTTTTGATGAGTATCGGTGGCGACATTACTCCTAACTACCAGATTATAGTAGATCGCGTTAATAACACTGATACCTTTGATGTTAATGTTGAAATGAGCGAGCATTTGTTTGCCGATGATGTTAAATCAATTGAAACTCTTGAAAAATCAATTACCGCAAAACTTCGTGATGTATTAGGAATTGGTGCAAAGGTACATCTTGTTAACCCTAAATCTATACAGCGTAGTGAAGGTAAAGCAAAACGAGTAATTGATAACAGAAAAATGTAAGGAGTGATATTATGTTAGTTAAACAGCTTTCAGTTTTTACTGAAAATAAACCAGGCGGTCTTGCGCCAATCATTGAAGCACTTGGAAAAAATGACATTGATATCAGCGCACTATCTCTTGCGGATACTTCAGAATACGGAATTTTGAGAATTATTGTAAATAATCCGGATAAAGCCGCTGAAATACTAAGAGAATCAGGATTTGTAGTTAAGATTACTGAAGTTTTGACAGTTGCTATGGACGATGCTCCAGGCGGACTTTCAAAAATTTTGGATATTTTTGTAAAGAACAATATTAATGCAGATTATATGTACGCTTTTGTTGGTACAGTAACCAACAAAGCACTTATGGTTGTTAAAGTTTCTGACCCTGAGCTTGCTGTTTCAGCACTTGCTAAAGCCGGAATCAGTACAGCTGATGCAAAGGATATTTACAGATTATAAAATAAAAAAGGAGCTTTTAAGCTCCTTTTTTATTGTCTTTCAATAGCTTTTATTGATTTTGAGTATTCTTTTGGTGACATACCCGTTACCTGCTTAAATTGTCGCGAAAAATAATGCACACTATCATAGGATAGCATTTCTGCAATTTGTGTTACATTATAGTTTCCCTCTCTTATGTACATTTTTGCATAATCAATTTTCATTTTTATAAAATATTTAATAGCACCGCACCCGAAGGTGTTGTTAAACGCATTTTCAATAGCGGTGCGACTTGTATTTGTATGCATTTCAAGGTCTTCTAAGGTAATCCTCTTTGTTATATTTTCATCCAGGTATTCAATCATAGAATTAAGCAAAGTATTGGAAGTATTTTGTGCAAGTTTTGTTTCTACGCCCCTCATATCATTCCTTATTATTGAAATCAAAAATTCTGCAAGATATAATCGGATGAGCTGTTCGCAACCAAACGGATGTTCCGACGCTTTGTTGAACTTTTCAATATATGGGTCAGCAAGTTGGTCCCCGAAAAGCTTTTTTCCCTCTTCTATTATTTTAGAGAAAAGCTCTTTCTGTTTATTTCCTGCAACTGTTTTCAGATTTTCAAAATAGGACATACATTTTGAGTTTGTAATAAATGAAATTATGGCAACATTGGCAAGGTTTTCACCATCAGCACATTGACTGTGCCATTCATTTGGCTTATGAAAAAATATATCTCCACTTTTTAGGACTATTTCCTCATCCCCAACCTTTTCTATAACCTGTCCCCTGTCTACATAAACAACTTCCCAGAAATTATGGCTCTCTCCCGGAAATTTGTAGTTTTTTGTATATTCAAAATAATGTACCGTAACTATGTCTTTAATTTTAATTTCATCTTTTAGTCCTGCCGGAAAATATTTCATTCTTATCACCTCTTTCCTATCTTATCATTTTTTATGTTTAAAGTCAATAGTGCAAATATTTTGTACAATAATTCAAATATTTTACTATTCTTTAGCTATATAATTAAATCATAACAAACATAATTGGGGGTTTTGATATGAAAATTATTGTATGCGAAAATTATGATGAAATGTCACTTAAAGGTGCTGAAATCGTTAAAGAACAGGTTAATTCAAAGCCTGATTGTATTTTAGGCTTGGCAACAGGCTCAACTCCTGTTGGTCTTTACAATTGCCTTGCTGAAATGAATAAAAAAGGTGAAGTGGATTTTTCTAAGGTTACCTCATTTAACCTTGATGAATACTACCCTATTTCACCTGAAAACGACCAGAGCTACAGATATTTTATGAATGAGAATTTATTCTCTAAAATTAATATTGATATTGCAAAAACTCATGTACCGAACGGCATGGCAGAAGATCCTGAAAAGGCTTGTAAGGAATATGATGAAAGTATCTTAACTGCAGGCGGTATTGATCTTCAGATTCTTGGCATCGGTCAGAATGGCCACATTGCTTTTAACGAGCCGGCTGATGAATTATATGAAGGAACTCATCTTACAGGACTTACAGAAAGCACAATTAAGGCAAATGCGCGTTTCTTTGAAAAGGAAGAAGATGTTCCAACAAAGGCAGTAACAATGGGTATAGCTTCAATTATGCGTGCGAGAAAGATTATTATCCTTGCAAATGGCCCTGCAAAACGCGAAATCGTTGAAAAACTTATAAATGGCGGTATTACAACAAATATTCCTGCAAGTATTCTTAAGGTTCACCCTGATGTGACCTTGATTTGTGATAAGGAAGCGTGTCCTGAAATATAATTAGTACATAAAAAAAACCGATACCATCGTATCGGTTTTTTTATTATTTAAGCTTTATTACTTCTTTTGCCTTTTCGCAGATGTTTTCTGCAGTAAGACCGTACATTTCAAAAAGCTGTGCAGGCTTACCTGAGCGACCAAAACTGTCTGTTCCGATAATTTTTACAGGACATGGTGCATTTGCGCTTACAGCCTCACATACGGCACTACCAAGACCTCCATAAATTGAATGTTCTTCACAGGTTACTATTGCACCTGTTTCCTTTGAAGCCTTAATAAGTATCTCTTCATCAATTGGTTTAATTGTGTGAATGTTTACAACACGAGCTGAAGTGCCTTCTTCCTTCAG
This sequence comes from Clostridia bacterium, assembly GCA_045593305.1. GTDB lineage: Bacteria > Bacillota > Clostridia > UBA1381 > UBA1381 > UBA1738. Next base: position 7,767 of record JAZNWI010000217.1, read on the forward strand.
CATTTCACTTGCCTTTAGTGCATATTCAACCATAAGACCTGTTGCAACAATTGTAACATCGCATCCGTCTTTTAGCTGAACTCCCTTTCCTAACTCGAACTTGTAGTCTTCACCATTTATATCTTCAACTGCCAAACGGCCAAATCTCATATAAACAGGTCCGTCATGGTCGATTGCGGCTTTTACTGCAAGGCGTGCTTCGATATCGTCTGCAGGGTTAATGATTACCATGTTAGGTAATGACCTCATAAGAGCAATATCTTCAAGACATTGATGCGATCCACCGTCTTCACCCACTGAAATACCGGCATGAGTTGCACCAATTTTAACATTAAGGTTTGGGTATGCGATCGAGTTTCTTATTTGCTCAAAAGCTCTGCCTGCTGCAAACATAGCAAATGATGAAGCGAATGCGATCTTTCCGCTGGCTGCTAGTCCTGCTGCTACACACATCATATTTCCTTCTGCAATACCTGCATTGAAAAACCTTTCAGGATATGCTTTTTTAAACATTTCAGTTTTAGTTGATTTTGAAAGGTCTGCATCTAAAACAACTATTCTTTCATCAGCACCACATTCAACAAGTGCTGCACCATAAGATTCCCTTGTAGCTTTCTTTGCCATTATAAACTCGCCTCCAATTCTGCAATTTTATCGTCTAACTCTTTGATTGCCTGATTATACTGCTCTTCGCTTGGTGCATTTCCATGCCATCCGGCGTTATTTTCCATAAAAGAAACGCCCTTTCCTTTTACGGATTTTAAGATAATTGCAGTTGGCTTTCCCTTTGTATTCTTAGCAGTTGTTACTGCTTCTTCCAATGAGTCAAAATCGTGAGCATCGGCTACAACAACATTCCAGCCAAAGCTTTCAAACTTCTTGTCAATTGGATGTGGATTCATAACTTCAGCAATATCTCCGTCAATCTGAAGATTGTTATTATCAACAAAAATTGTAAGATTATCAAGCTTATAGTGAGGAGCAAACATAGCCTGTTCCCATACTTGTCCTTCTTCTAATTCACCATCACCGAGGATTGCATACACTCTGTAATCTTTTTTATCAATCTTACCTGCAAGAGCCATTCCACCTGCTGCAGATACACCTTGTCCTAAAGAACCGGTTGACATATCAATTCCAGGAATTTTCTTCATATCAGGGTGTCCCTGTAAATAACTATCTATCTTACGGAAAGTAGCAACATCTTCTTTCGGGAAAAATCCCTTTTCTGCCAAAATTCCATAAAGTGCAGGACATGCATGACCTTTTGATAAAACCAGTCTGTCACGGTCAGGATTTTTAGGATCATCTGCTGATACTTTCATTTCCTCACAATACAGATATGTTACCAAATCTGCAATTGAAAGCGATCCGCCTGGATGACCTGCTGATGCGCCAAAAATTCCTGTTAATGCATGCTTTCTTACTTTGTTAGCAAGTATTGCAAGTTCAGTTGCTCTTTTCTTCTCCATTTTCTTCCTCCCTAATTGTGTTAAACATTTTTACTGTCAAACGCTGTTTCCATTATTTCCAAAAGACGCTCATGCTGTCCTGATAGTTCCAAAAATCCTATCAGAGCCTCAAAACCTGTTGCTCTACGGTAATCAACAAGATTTGCGTTTTTAGGCACTGTGGCTGATTTTGCGTTTCGTCCTCGCTTATAGATTGCAAGCTCTGTTTCTGTAAGCATTGGCTCTATTTTTTCCATTGCTTTGCTTTGTGCTTCTGCCTTCACATACTTTACATTCTCTTTATGTAGCTTATGTGCCGGCAAATTTGGATTTTCTTCTAAAACCTTCTTCCTTGTAAATGCTTCATATACCGAGTCGCCGATATATGCAAGCACTAACGGTGAATAAAGTCCTGCTTTTTCTTTATCTATCATTCCGCGTATGACCATTGTACACCTGTCGGTGTATCTTTCAAAATAATATTTCTTGCCTTAAGCTCATCACGGATTCGGTCAGCCTCTGCCCAATCCTTGTTCTTTCTGGCCTCATTTCTCTTTTCAATTAAAGCCTCGATTTCAGCATCGCCTTGTGTTTCTTCTTTTTCTTCAAAAAGACCTAAAACATCACCAATTTCGTGAATTGCAGCCAGGACTTGCAAAAGAACATCCTTTGCATTATCTCCATCTTTAGAAACTGATTTATTTGCAGCGGATACTATATCAAAAATTGCAGAAAGAGCATCTGCAGTATTTAGGTCATCATCCATAGCATCGCAGAAACGCTTTTTGGCTTTTGATAGTGCTTCTAAAAGCTCTTTTTCTTCTGCGTTTGCATCTCTTTCCACTGCATTTTTTAGCAAGAAGTTGATGTTTTCAATACAAGTATAAACTCTTTCCATTGCAGACTGTGCCTGACTCATAAGCTCGTCACTGAAATTAACAGGACTTCTGTAATGAGCAGATAACATAAAGAATCTTACAACTTCAGGCTTATATTTTTCAGTAATATCACGGATTGTAAAGAAATTACCTAAAGACTTACTCATTTTCTGATTGTTTATGTTGATATATCCGTTATGCATCCAGTAGTTTGCAAATTCACAACCGTTTGCACATTCAGACTGTGCCACTTCGTTCTCGTGATGTGGGAATATTAAGTCTTTACCACCAGAGTGAATGTCAATACTTGCGCCAAGGAACTTGTTAACCATAGCAGAGCATTCAATGTGCCAACCTGGTCTGCCAAGTCCCCATGGGCTTTCCCATGCAGGTTCACCAGGCTTCTGAGCTTTCCAAAGTGCAAAATCCATTGGATCTTCTTTTTCGTCTGCAATATCAATTCTCGCACCGGCTTCAAGTTCTTCAAGAGGCTGATGGGATAACTTTCCGTATCCATCGAATTTCTTGGTTCTGAAATATACATTACCATTTACATTATATGCATATCCCTTTTCTTCAAGAGTTTTAACTACTTCAATGATTGCATCAATATTTTCAGTAGCCTTTGGATGAATAGTAGCTTTTCTGATACCCAAAGCCTCGGCATCTTTAAAATACTCGGCTATAAATCTTTCGCCAAGTTCTTTGACAGTTATTCCCTCTTTATTGGCACGATTAATCATCTTATCGTCAATATCGGTAAAGTTTTGAACGAAAGTTACTTTGTAGCCGATATACTCTAAATATCTGCGCATTGTATCAAAAATGATAAATGGACGCGCATTACCGATATGGAAATAGTCATATACAGTTGGTCCACAGGAATACATTTTTACTTCGCCCGGAGTAATCGGTACAAATTCCTGTTTTTCTCTAGTCATTGTATTATAAATCTTCATTTTTATTTCCTTCCGCATTATTTTTTTCAAGTTCAGCAAGTTTTTTCTCAAGTGCAGCCATATGCACAGATAGAGTACACAACTGCGATGAAACAGGGTCTGGAATAGTAACCTGGTCAAGGTCAACTCCAACTCGAACACCCTCACGCTTAATAACTCTTGCAGGAACACCAACACAGGTAGAATTAGGAGGCACTTCCGAAAGAACTACAGCACCTGCTGCAATCTTTGAGTTGTCTCCGACAGTAAAAGGCCCTAAAACCTTTGCTCCGCTTCCCACCATTACATTGTTTCCAAGTGTTGGGTGTCTCTTTCCCTTTTCTTTTCCTGTACCTCCCAGGGTTACACCCTGATAAATTGTACAGTCGTCACCAATAATTGTGGTTTCGCCGATAACAACACCCATTCCGTGGTCAATAAAAAGACCTCTTCCGATTGTTGCCCCCGGATGTATTTCGATTCCTGTCCAGAACCTCACGCATTGTGAAATCCATCGTGCAATAAACTTAATATTCTTTTTATAGAAAAAATGTGAAAGTCGGTGCCAAATAACTGCCCAAATCCCCGGATAAAGCAAGAGAACTTCCACCTTGCTTCGTGCTGCAGGATCACGCTCAAGCACTGCCTTTACATCATATGCAATATTTTTAAAGAGCATATTACACCACCCTATCTAATCATATACACCATTATACTATAAAATATCAAAAATTACAAGTGATTTCTTACATTTATTACACAAAAATGAAGTATGGAACACTTCCATACTTCATTATATCTTTTTAACTATTATTTTGATACGGGTATCACAATTTTCTGCCCTGATTTAAGCTCTTCGGGTTCATTTATCTGGTTACATTCGCATATATCCTTACATCTTACATGATAATTTTTGCCAATGTTCCATAATGTATCTTCATTCTTTACAAAATATATAACCATCGCTCTTTCTTTTGCTTCAATTTCTGTCGTAATAATATTGCTGATTACCTTAACTTTACCTTTTTTAATAACTTTTCCTTTAATGCAAACACCACATCTTATTTCTACACAACTTGCAGAGTTCAAAGTATAACTTATATGTTCACATTCTATACTTAAAAGAACCTCTGTATCCCTTGTAGCTTCAGGACAATCAATCATATAGCTAAAAGGAATTTCTTCACTTATGCTGGAAATCGGGCATTTCTCATTATCAGAAATATACAGTACATATATAGTAGTTCTGCCCGATACCGCAATTTTTCCATTTTGCACATCGATTGATGATATCTGCGGCTTGGCAACTGCTGTATATACTCTGGAAATTTCAGGATTAGCATCACTTTTTTCTATTACATGCTTTATAACACCTGAAAACATTGGTCTTTCTAATATTTCTTCGCATTCCATATCTATATATTCAAGATTGCACTCTGAATCAGTAAAATAGCAATCCTTTACATATTCGACATTTACATAATTTTCTCTGCAAACATTTACGAGAATTTTTACGCTTATAGAAACACTTTTTTCATTTTCATTTACACTATCTATTAGCCTGAATTCTGTTTCTGAAATATTATATGTAATATCACATATACACTCTTCCTCTATTCCTTCGTAATCCACAACTTCGGTAAACGGCACTTCAAAATCAAAATGTTCATAACAACCACGCTCTGTAACATATAGTATTGTTGCACACATTTTTCCTTTTAAAATAACTTTACCTGTAATTGTTCGATAATCTTTTTCGAATATGGTTACATTGCTTTTTAAAATTTCTACAGCATCGCCACAAGGTAAATTAACAGTTTCATCAATTTTAAATGTAAATTCACTATTGTCGTCAGCCTCTTTTATACAGATATTGTCAAACTTGATTTCACATGCTTCGCTTTCAAGTCCCGCAACAAATGATGTTCTTCCCCTTGCTGTTACTGATACATTAATAATTACTTGAGCTTCAATACCAATTTTTCTGGAATTAATTAACTTATATCCAACCTTGCTTGTATCACAGAAAGCTATAACATCCATTCCCTGTTCGAATTCTGCCCGTTTTATAGTTTCACAAAATTCGAAGCATCCTCTTATGCATTGAACTTGTTCACCTTCAGTTTCCGGTACATATAGCACATTTGCAAGCACCTGCCCTTTCAATATAAGTTTTCCATTATCAATTGTTTTTTCTGTTAAAAAAGTGTCTACATCAACCTGTAATACCTTCAATATATCGGATTTTACATCAGGAACTATAATACTTCCTTCCGCACCGCTCTTAATTTCTCCTTCAAAAACAGCTTTTCCAACTTTTATCTCCGTCTTGTTAATTTGCATATTGATATTCCTCCTAAAAAAA